>JAYFRC010000010.1:0-3896 GCA_034926415.1 Oscillospiraceae bacterium | reverse complement strand
TTTTAAACGCGGTGAGGATGCCAGAAAACTGAGGCACGTCTGCAAGTGGGCTGACCGCGTCCTTCATTTCCTCCATTCCGTACATCAGTATCGCGAACCCGATGAGTATGCTGCCCACGTCGTGACGATGCGTCGACTTGCTCGACATTATCATTATGATGCCGATAAGCGCCAGGACCGGAGAGAACGACTCCGGCTTTAGCAGGCGGAGAAAAATATTGTCGCCCTGTATTCCGGACAGCGACAGTATCCACGCCGTCATCGTCGTTCCTATATTAGAGCCCATGATTATTCCAACCGTCTGGCTGAGATCCATTATCCCGGAGTTGACCAGGCCGACGAGCATTACGGTTAGCGCCGACGACGACTGTATCGCTACCGTTATTCCCGTTCCGAGCATCAGACTTTTCACAGGATTGGACGTCATCTTTTTGAGTATTAGCTCGAGCTTTCCACCGGCGAGACGCTCGAGACTTCCCGACAGGATATGCATGCCGAAAAGGAAAAACGCGAGTCCTCCGCCAAGTTTGAGAAACGAAAAAATATCCATACACGAACCCCCATATTGCCCGATACGAAATCCTTAAAGGACAGCTCGTCCTTATTTGTTTTTCGTGAGACCGCGCCCCAAATATGGGGCGCCGCGCGTTTCTGCCGCGCCGCCGGAAATCATGTTCGTTGTCTCGACCACCGGCCAGTCTGAATTGTAGCAGGCAAATGTAAAATCCGTGTATGGCTATTTGTAAAATCTATGTAAAATATGTCTTTAGTCCGATGTTTCGTCTATTCTGGCGGGAAAAGTCACCGATATCTTTGTCCCCTCGCCCTCCGCGCTCTCCATGAATATATAGGCGTTGTGTATTTCGGCGATGTGCTTGACTATCGACAGTCCGAGTCCTGTGCCGCCCGTTTCGCGTGAGTGGCTCTTGTCCACGCGGTAAAATCGCTCGAAAATACGATTCTGGTGTTCCTTCGGTATGCCTATACCATTGTCCTCAACGGTCACTGTACCCCGCTCTATCATGACGTTAACCTTTCCGCCCTCGCGGTTATAGCGTATGGCGTTGTCGATGAGGTTGTATATCAGCTCCCATACCTGGTAGCCGTTGCCGAGTATGGACGACGGTTCGCTTTTAAGCGTTATTTCGACTCCGTGTTTCTGTGCGGACTCCTTCAGCATATTTACGCACTCCTGTGCGGTCTTTGCAAGGTCAACCGGCTCCTTGGGCTGCTTTTCCCCGCCCGCGTCAAGCTCCGAAAGCCTTATTATATCGCTTATAAGCAGGAGCATACGCCCCGCTTCCTTGCGGATTATACCCCCGAAGCGGCGTATATCCTCTTCTTTTGCCATTCCATTTTCTATGAGCTCAGCGTAGCCTGAAATCGACGTGAGAGGAGTTTTAAGCTCGTGCGAAACGTTGGCCGTAAATTCCTGGCGCATATTTTCCTGCCTGCGGCGCTGATCCTGTATCTCCTGCACAAACGGCGCAAGCTCGCGGTAAACGCGGGACTCGTCGCTCGAAAGCGTCGGGTCGTCTATCTGCGAGGCAAGGTTGTTTATCGGCTTTACCAGCTTGTTCGTAAGCATCAGCGCCATTACAGCGGCGAAAAGCATCACCATGACCGCTATGGATATAAGCGCGGACGAAGATTCGGCAAATGCCTGCTTAAGCGTACGCGCGGGTATACCGACGCGCAGTATATTGCCGTCGCGAAGTTCAACGGCGCGGTAATATATATCCTGATTCTTGCTCTCGCTGTAACGCGAGTCGGAGCCTGAACCTGAGGAAACAGCGTCCTTCAGCTCCGGGTCAGACAATACGTCCACATCGCTGCCGTTATCGTAAATAATGTCGCCGCCGGGCGAAACAAGCGTTATCAGGGTCCCGGCTCCGCCGTATTTTGAGACCGACGCTGCCGGCGTGCCTGTATCGTAATCCGCCGCAATGGTATCCGCTATATATTTCGTGTCGCTTTCCATCTGAAGCTGAAAGCTCCGGTGAAAAATCACGCCGGTAAGCAGTATCGCCAGCGCAACGGAGCAGATGCCGAGCAGCATCATGCTCATCGTTATCTTATTTTCCATGAGGTCACTCCTCCAGTGTGTAGCCGATGCCGCGTATCGTGGAAATATACCGCCCGCAATAGCCGAGCTTTTTGCGGAGCGTCTTTATATGCATATCCACGGTGCGGCTGTTTCCTGCGTAATCGTATCCCCAGACGGACTCCATGATTTGCTCGCGCGTCAGAACGCGTCCCTTGTTTTCAAGCAGCAGCTTAAGAAGCGCGTATTCCTTGAACGTCAGTTCGCTTCTTTCTCCCCCTGACGTCACGCTGTGTTTTTCCTCGTCCATCTCTATCTCGCGGAAAGAAAGCACCGATGGAGCCGACGGGCTTTCCGCGCGGCGAAGTCTAGCCTTTACACGGGACACAAGCTCCATTATTCCGAAGGGCTTTGTAATATAGTCGTCGGCGCCCTGGTCGAGACCTCGCACGGTGTCAAGCTCGGTGGCTTTGGCCGTCACCATTATCACCGGAACGCGGGCCGTCCTAGCCTCGGCGCGGATGCGGCGGAGTATCTCCAGTCCGTCCATTCCGGGAAGCATTATGTCGAGCAGTACGAGCGCAGGAAGCTCCTTCTCCATCGCCGAAAAAAGCGATGCTCCGTCCCCGAAAGCCTCCACTTCGAACCCGCTGTTATTTATAGCGTACGTCTCAAGATCGCGTATTTCTCGGTCATCTTCGACTATAAATATTTTCATCGTCCGCCTCCGCCCGCCGAATTCGCCGTCTCGATTTGAGAATATAATTTACTATTATACAATTATACTACTTACTTTTAAGCAGCGCAATAAAGAACGCGTCACGATTGCCTTCAATGAAAAAGCAGGGCTTCGCCTACTTTTTTACATAAATCCTCCGGCGCAACGAAAAAACTCCGTCAGGAAATCTGACGGAGCTTTGTGTCAATAGTACAAAATAGATACTTTAACAACCTATCTGAATTTTCTCACACTGCATGTTTATCATAAACTTTACACCATGCTCACAATGCAATAGCTATCAATAACCATAATCTCCATTTATAAAAATCACTTTAATCCGATCCTTTAAAAATTGTCGGGAAATCAAAACAAAGTCGTTACAGATACGCTCTTCGTGTTTGCAGTCAATGCACCTGCCGAGTTTTACACATGGAGTATTCTTATTAAGCCGTTTCGCATCCAGCGGTGCTGCAATTTGTCTTGTCCTTTGGATAGCATCATCTACAGTATCAACTAATTTATTTGTGCCAACGACAACAATGACCTGCCTAGGTCCGTAAATCATAGGAGCAACTCTGCTGCCGTTTCCATCAATGTTAAACAGCTTCCCGTCCATGGTAACAGCGTTTGTTCCCGTAATAAATGTATCTGCGTCAAAATTATTGAGATAAAGTTTTCGCTTTTCTTCTGAAGTTAAACCTTTCTGCTGTTTATCATAAAAAGTATATTTTCCATTTCGGATATATTCAAATACCCCGGTCTCCTCCAGTGTAACGGAATCTCCGCAGCCAATCCTTTCACCTTGTATAAGTAATGCAGAGAGCAAAAAAAGCAATTTCCGTTTACTTTCAACAAAAAAGCCTGCCATATTATTCTTCTGCAAATTCAGAATTGCTTTCCCTATTCGCTCATCCATAAAAGCAAAATCCCCTTCAATCATATAAATGATTTGAAATTCAATAAATCTTTCGTCTGGTACTCTTTTAAGTATAACATAAATAATCAGGCCAAAACAGATGCAAAATTGCATCTGTTTTGGCCTGATAACCTCTGGTTGTCTATATATGAGCAACGCCTTTCACAATCAGAATACAAGCAATAAATTAACCGTACTTTAATTCGATGTAACAT
>JAYFRC010000051.1:0-7409 GCA_034926415.1 Oscillospiraceae bacterium | reverse complement strand
ATTATTAAGGGTAAGCCTATTGTCAACCTTACCTAAGGGTATCATCCCATCCCCATTGCCAAAGACTACCGTTACGTTAATATAGCTATCTGGAGTTTTGTGGGACTTTGGTAATACCGTTGAGACGGTAGTATTGATGTCGCGGGTTGAAAAACAGGGGTAAAAAAGGCGTTTTTAGTGGTCTTTTATGTCGAAAACAGGGTGTTCACGACCACAGATTTTCGTCCCGTGGGAACATGTCCAAAAAGCGGTACTGAGCGCGAGAGAACAGGATTGATACTGAGCTTTCACGACAGGACAGGATAGATGTTTTGCGTTTTTAGGGCTTGGTGAGAGAACAGGATAGATGTTTTTGATGGCTTTCTGGTGTGCGTGGGAACAGGACGAAAACATGGTATATTTCCCTCTTTTTATGGATGGATTTTTAATAGAAAATACCATCAAAAACGATTTTGACTACTTATCATTAATCGTTAAATATTAGGAGAATACTAAACTATATGGAATACAAGATTATAAGTTTTCCAATAACCATGCCATTTGGCAATACTGAGAATACGGTTTATCCGACTTTGCTTTTGGACAGTCGAAACGTCATTCTAATAGATTGTGGGTTTATCGGCTCACTTCCCGATCTGGAAAAGGAACTTCAAAAACGTGAATTGTCGGTGAGCCAATTGACTGGTCTTGTTCTGACACATCATGATCATGACCATATGGGCGCGGCTGCTGCTCTTAAAAGGTTAAATCCGAATATAAAAATATACGCTTCTAATATAGAAGCGCCCTTCATTTCTGCTCAGGAAAAGCCGTTGAGGTTGTGTCAGGCTGAGGAAATGCAAAAGGCTCTTCCACCTGAGCAGCAAGATTTTGGAAAGGCGTTTTGCGATATGCTGCGTCGGGTTGAGCCTGTTGAGGTAGATTCTTTTCTGCATGACGGAGATTATATGGATTGGTGTGGAGGATGTATTATCCTTGCGACACCAGGTCATACTCCCGGTCATATTTCGCTTTTCATGGAAAAAGATTCGATTATTATAACGGGTGACGCAATTGCGTTGGAGAATGATAAGCCGGTAATTGCAAACCCTCAGTTTACTTTGGATATTGAAGAAGCAACAAAATCTATGGAGAAATTATTGTCACTTAAAGCAAAGGCTTATTATTGTTACCATGGCGGAATTCTAATTTCTGAAAATTTGTAGAAGTACAAAATTAATATGTGTTACGAAAATAGACTTTTTATGTTTTGAGGGTCGAAGGGGGAAATCAGATGAAGAAAACAGAGAAAATACTTTACTGGGCGCCGAGGATACTATCTATTCTATTTATTTGTTTTCTTACATTGTTTTCGCTTGATGTGTTTGAGCCGGAAATGAGCGCAGGGGAAATTGCCCTTGGATTATTCATGCACAATATACCGTCCATTATAATGATTATCTTACTGGTTATATCTTGGAGAAAGGAAATCGTAGGTGCGGTAAGCTATTTTTGTGCAGGTTTTTTATATATTGGATTTTTGATATTTGGTGCCGTCAATTCCGGATTGCAGTGGTATCTTGTTATATCATGGAGCATTATTATTGCGGGGCCTGCATTTATAATCGGCGTTCTGTTTCTGATTAACTGGAGAAAAAGAAAGCAATAAATTATTGACAGCAATTAACGCATTCACTTGCACAATATTTATAAATAATAAGGAAAATTGCGCAGTGCTTTTGCAGCGGCGCTGAGGAAAAACATATGATTTACCGCACCTTGGAACAAACAGACCTGCGTTCGCTTTACAGCGTCTTTGCTGAGGCGTTTTCAGATTATCAGGTAAATATGGATTTTTCGTTTTCACGCTTCGAACGGATGATGCGCCGCCGCGGTCTTGTCTCCGAACTTTCCATTGGGGCGTTCGACGGAGAAAAGCTTATCGGCTTTTCTCTGACCGGGCTGCGCCTATGGAGTGAAATTCCCACTGCATACGACATTGCGACGGGCGTTGCTCCGGACTACCGTAAACAGGGGGTCACAAGCGGAATTTTTCTGCGTGAGCACGCTATTCTGAAAAGCAAACAAGTTGGACGATATCTCCTGGAAGTGATCAAAGAAAACCTGCCCGCCCTTGGGCTGTACCAAAAACAAGGATTCCAAATTCAAAGAGAGTTTTCCTGCTTTCAGATTGATAAGCGGCGATTGACGCCGTGTGCGCGGCACCGGGCAGAGAGGACAAGCGGGATTGACTGGAAACAAGTGGAAACGTTCTGGGATTTTGAACCTTCCTGGCAAAACTCGGCTGCTTCCGTTTCATCCGTCCCCGAAGCGTTTATCAATGTCGTCGTAAGACTAAACGGCGAAGTCGCCGGATACGGTATTATCGAGCCCGAAACCGGCGATATTCCTCAGCTTGCGGTAAACCCTAAATTTCGCAGGACAGGAATTGGATCCAGCCTTCTTGCCGAGCTTGCAAGAAATACGGAATCAGAAAAAGTCCGCGTTCTCAACATAGAAATGTCACAGAATGCTGCGCTGAAATTTCTTGCGGTTCTAGGGTTCGAGCATTACATAAGCCAGTATGAAATGATTTTGCCTATCAGGTGACCGAACAGAGGAAGAAAACCCGGGAATGAATCGAAAAAAATACTGCTTGATGGAAGTTCCATCAAGCAGTACGGCTTTGACCTGTTCAGATATGCTGAGTGATCGACTCTATATGACGGATTTTTTGCAAATTTGTCCTGCCGCCAAGTTAGGTTTGCTTCGCCTTCCTTAAAAGCACGTAAGCGACGAGCGGCATCACGACGTCTGTGACGATGGCCAGAACAAAAAGCGGAGAGCTGTGCCCGGCAAGGTACCATTTGAAAATGGTCATAACGACGGCACAGGCGCTGGCGACGGCCCAGACTTTGTACCCTGTCATCGCTTTTTTCAGCAACATCAGCAAAAGGCCGGATACCATGGCTATTTTTATGAGCACGAAAAGCGTGTTGAGCAACCCCGTTCCGATAGGGTACAGCATTACCGCGCCTATGACGGCCGCCGCGACCGACAGCCAGAGCCAGAGGCGAAGATACCTGCCGTCAAGTCTGCTGTCGCCGCGCTGTTCATTATCATTATTCACGATGGAGTGCTCCTTTCTTGTGCCGTGTCAAAACGGCGGAAGTATTTATACGTATAAAATGATAATATCACTTGCCGCTTAAAAATCAATTGCCGGAACGCGGGAATGCGCCGAGAAGTTAAAAAAAAGAGTATTTTATACTGTGAGGAGAGCCGGAATATGAACATAAGTATCAGAAGAGCCGAAATGAAAGACACGGCGGGAGTGATGCGCCTGCTGAACGAGGTGCTGGAACTGCACGCGAAAATACGCCCTGATATATTTATCCCAGGCACGACCAAATATACGGCAGAAGAGCTTGGAAAGATTTTTCGCGACGCGAATACACCTGTGTTCGTCGCGGCTGACGAGTACGGCAACGTTGTGGGATACGCTTTCTGCGTTATGAAGCGGCAGCCGTTCACCACTAATATGCACGACTTCAAAACGCTTTTTATCGACGATATATGCATAGACGAAAATTGCCGCGGACAAAGCGTGGGCAAGGCGCTTTATGATCATGTCCTCGAATACGCGAGGAAACAGGGGTGCTATGACGTGACGCTCAATGTATGGGAGGGAAACGACGGCGCCCACGCTTTTTACGAGAGAATGGGAATGTTTGTAAAAGAAACGCAGATGGAGGTCATTTTGTAAGCCGCTGTATATTTTAAGAAGGGTTCCCCGGCCGGAATATTCCGGCCGGGGAACCTTTTGCTTTGACGAAATATTTTAAGCTGGATTTAAGACGGGGCTGTTATGTTAAATTCATGTAAAAACTCTTAAGGAGGCGCGAGATGCAGGCAAAATACAGACACGAGCTTAAATATTCGATAGATTACGCCGACTATCTTGAACTGCGTCCGAGGCTTCGCGCCGTTATGTGCGGAGATAAAAACGTGCGCGGAGACGGGACGTATCTTATAAACAGCATATATTTCGACAACTACGGTGACAAGGCTCTGCGCGAAAAAATGAGCGGCGTGCAGACGCGCGAAAAATGGCGGATACGCTGGTACAACGACAGCCTCGAAAAATTCAAACTCGAAAAGAAAATGAAGCACAATAGCCTGTGCATGAAGTTCTCAGCGCCTCTCGACCGTGCGCAGTGCGAAAAAATACTGGCTGGGGATATCGACTGGATGATGAGCTCAGACAACGGCCTCATACCCGAATTTTATTTCAAGCTGAGATCGCAGCTTCTCAAGCCCCGCGTGCTCGTGTCCTACAAGCGCGAGCCCTACGTCTACGCGCCAGGAAACGTGCGCGTGACGTTCGACAGCGACATACACACAAGCGTCTACGACACGAATTTTCTGGCTCCCGAAACGCGCGCCCCGGCCGTGGACGACAGGTCGATTATACTCGAGGTCAAGTATGACGAATATCTGCCGTCGATAATATCGGAGATAATACAGCTCGGCCGCGTGCGCCAGCGCGCGTTTTCAAAATACGGAGCGTGCAGGAAGTTCGGATAAAAAAACATCCTCGGGTCCGCTGCTTTTTAATCCAGTATCAAAATTAAAAACAAACCAATCGGAGGAAAACAATATGACATTCAACGATATATTCAAATCGAGCTTTCTCGACAGCGTTACGAGCTTCTCACCCACGGATGTGATCATAGCGATGCTCTTCTCATGCGTGGTGGGGCTGTTTATCTTTTTCATTTACAAAAAGACATTCACGGGCGTAATGTATTCGACAGGCTTTGCGCTGACGCTTGTCGGGCTATCGCTTGTGACGACGCTCGTTATTCTAGCGGTCACGTCCAACATCGTGCTGTCTCTCGGCATGGTCGGCGCGCTGTCGATAGTCCGTTTCCGCGCGGCGATAAAGGACCCGACCGAAATAGTGTTCCTGTTCTGGTCGATAGCGGCGGGCATCGTGATAGGCGCCGGGCTCATCCCGATGGCGCTTATAGGCTCGGTCATAATAGGCGTCATACTTCTCATTTTCGCAAACCGCAAGATACATGAAAACCCTTACGTCCTTGTCGTAAACTGCGACGGCGACAACTCGGAAAAAGCTGCTATGGAAATTATTTCCAAAGAGACTGAAAAGCATCAGGTGAAGACAAAAACTGTCAGCCGCGAGGCCGTGGAGCTAACCTGCGAAGTGCGCATGAAAAATGCGTCTACGGAATTTGTCAACAGCCTGCTTGCCGTATCGGGCGTCAAGAACGCGGTTCTTGTCAGCTACAACGGCGAGTACATGTCGTGACCACCCTTGCCCTAAGGGAGTGACGGTATGATAGCAAGCAAACACATAGGCGTTATAGTAATCGTACTGGTAGTTATCGCCATCTTAGCGGTCGTGATCGCGGCGATGTTTTCAGATAAGCTGACCGACGCAGACGACGGAGTCGACATGGAGTACGAGAGTGAGCTGTTCGACACCTCCGACATAATCTCCATAAACATTATAATGGACGAAGACGACTGGAACGACCTGCTTGAAAACGCGATAGACGAGGAATATTACTCATGCGATGTCGTCATAAACGGAACGACGTTCAGCGACGTCGGCATCCGTGCCAAGGGCAACACCAGCCTCTCAACCGTTTATAACGATGACACGACGCAGCGGTACAGCTTTAAGATAGAATTTGGCCACTATATCGACGGACAGACCTGTTGGGGGCTTGACAAGCTCGTGCTCAACAACAACTACGCCGACGCAACGTCAATGAAGGAAGCGGTAACTTACGATATGTTTGCCTTTCTCGGCGCGGACGCATCTCTTTACAATTACGCGTCCATCTCCGTCAACGGCGATTACTGGGGCTGCTACCTCGCGCTTGAGGCGGTAGAGGACTCTTTCGCGCTGAGGAACTACGGCACCGACTACGGCGAGTTATACAAGCCCGAAAGCATGGGCGTGGGCGGAGCCGGCGCGATGAAGAATGTCGACAGCGACGACCTTCAGGATATGATGGACAGAATGGAGGGCAAGGACACCTCGACGGACGACACAGCCGATACATCGACGGATACATCGACGAATACTTCAAAGGATACGACTTCAGCAGATGCGTCGGCGGACACGAACGCTACAACGCAGGGAGGGGGAGACTTCACGCCGCCGACAGATACTGACAGTGCGGCAGCAACGGCTCCCTACGGCAACGGCGGGAATATGCCCGCGGGCGGCGGCAACGGCGGCGGAATGTCGTCCGGCGGCGGTGCAGACCTCAACTACATCGACGACGATGTGGACAGCTACACAACCATATGGGACGGCGAGGTCTCCGATACGACGGACAGCGACCACGAGCGCGTTGTAGAGGCGCTGAAGAATATCAGCGAGGGCAACGAGCTTGAAGAATATATGGACGTCGACAATATGCTCAAATATCTCGCGGTGCAGACTTTTGTCGTCAACCTCGACGGACTTGCCGGTACGATGGCGCACAACTACTATCTCTACGAGGACGACGGGCAGCTCAACCTTATACCATGGGACTACAACCTCGCTTTCGGAGGCTTCCAGAGCAGCGACGCCTCGACGATAATAAACTTCCCGATAGACACCCCGTTTACTTCGGGGCTCGACGACCGAGAATTTTTCGCGGCGCTGTTTGAAAACGACGAGTATCTCGCACAGTACCATGAGTACCTCCGCGAACTTGCCGAGGAGTATGTCGGTGGAGGCCAGCTCGAATCGACGATAACGCGCATACGCTCGCAGATAGACACCCTTGTCGCGACGGATCCAAATGCATTTTATACCGAGCACGAGTATACGGCGGCGGTCGAGATGCTCGAAAACGTCGTTGAGCTCCGCGCTGAATCAGTGCTTGGCCAGCTCGACGGAACCATTCCGTCGACGACCGACGGCCAGAGCGCCGACAGCTCGACGCTTATCGACTGCTCCGATATAACTCTGTCGGTCATGGGAACCATGGGCGGCAACGGAAACGGCGGAGGAGGCCAGATGTCCGGCTTCCCGGGCGGTGCCGACACATCGCCGGGGACCAATCGTGATACGTCCGGTGCGGGCGGAGGCCCCGGCGGCGGACAGGGCCCGGGAGGCGGCCAGAACGGCGGAGCGCCGTCAGGAAAGCCGCCGGACGGGACACAGAGCAGCGGAGGCTGAGAATATAAATTTACGGGAAGTTGTATGGAAACGTGCAACTTCCCGCAAATTTTACCTGTTTTCAAGGGGGGTGATGCGAATTTACCTTGAAATCGGTGCAATGGCCGAGATAACCACGCTCGTGACCGCGCTTATCGCGATTTTTGCGGCTGCGCGAAAAATGTACCTGTGGATAGAGCGTCAGGAGCGGCAGAACGCGGAACAATGGAGCGCGATAAACAAG
>JAYFRC010000094.1:0-6416 GCA_034926415.1 Oscillospiraceae bacterium | reverse complement strand
GTGAGCAAATATAATTTTGAAAGGCTCCTGCGCCGCCCGGTCGAGGTCGTGCTGGCTTCTGAATTCAGATACAGCGATCCGCTGGTGGACAACAACACGCTCGTCATAGTCATAAGTCAGTCGGGCGAAACGCTTGATACGATGGAGGCCATGCGCGAGGCAAAGCGCCGCGGCGCGCGCACGCTGTCGATTGTCAACGTGGTCGGCTCGTCCATCGCGCGCGAGTCGGACGACGTGCTCTACACCTGGGCCGGGCCGGAGATAGCTGTCGCGACGACGAAGGCGTATTCGACGCAGCTCGTCCTCATGGACCTTGTCGCGCTGTATCTCGGCGATATGCTTGGTGCGGTGCATAAGGCCGAGTACGACACGATAATCTCCGAAATGCAGGCGCTGCCGGATAAGCTGACGCAGGTTCTTGAACACAAAGAGGACATACAGTATTTCGCGTCGAAATATTTCAATCACAACTCGATTTTCTTTATCGGCCGCAACCTTGATTACGCCATGGGCATGGAGGGTTCGCTGAAGCTCAAGGAAATATCTTACATACATTCGGAGGCCTACGCTTCCGGAGAGCTAAAACACGGAACTATCTCGCTCATCGAAAAAGGCACGCTCGTCGTCGCTCTCGGGACGTATGTCCCGCTTTTTGACAAAGCCATGAGCAACGTTATAGAGGTGCGGGCGAGAGGTGCGGAGGTTCTTGCACTTACGGTCGAAAGGCTCAAGAAAAAAATGGAGAAGAACGCCGACTCAGTCATAGCCGTCCCGGAGACGCATCCCGTGCTCCAACCTTCGGTCGGCGTCGTCCCGCTTCAGCTTTTTGCCTATTACGTGGCGCTTCAGCGCGGCTGCGATATAGATAAGCCGAGAAACCTTGCAAAGTCCGTCACAGTGGAATAAGAATAACAAAATTAGAGCCCTGCGGAGAGTAATACTCTCCGCAGGGCTCTTGCACAGGCGGCTCGCAAATTGGCGGCGCTGCGGCAATTGCCGATGCTACTGCTTAGGGGCGAATGCCGACATCTGCCAGCTGTTTCGTTTCCGCGGGGCAGGGGCCATGTCTTGCCGCTGCTGCCGCGTCTCTTTCAGAATACACTTTCGCGCTATTCAAGTTCCTTTAGGGCGCCAAGCGTCTCGCCGTTTTCTATTGTAAGCGTGGCGAAGGAGGGGGAGCGCCAGTCGCCGATGCTTCCGGGATTCATGAACAGCGTGTCCCCGCGCTTTTCGAGAAAGCGGCGGTGAGTGTGGCCGAAGAGAAACACGTCGGCGCGGTTTTCCTCCGCCGCGTATCCCGCGTTTAAGAGTCCGTCCTTGACGCCGTAGGCGTGCCCGTGGCAGATAAGCACCCGCTTTCCGCCGATGTCGAGTATTTTTTCAAGCGGCGCGCCGGGGCGGTAATCGCAGTTGCCCGCGACCTGCTCGATCGGAAGGCCGGGGAACATCGCGCCGAGCTTCACTGCGTCGGCCCAGCAGTCGCCGAGGTGGAATATCATTTCCGCCTTCGCCGTCAGGACGGCGCGGCGCATATTTTCAACGTTTCCGTGGGAGTCGGACAGGACGAGTATTCTCATATGCAACCACCCTTCTATAAAAATCTACCACGGCAGACGGGTTAATGCAATGCTATGCCGCCGATAAAAGCGAAAGGCGCGCCCTTTCGGACGCGCCTTACCGCAAATAGGATGAGATTACTTTTTGTCCTGACTGCCGCGCTCCTTGTCGATCTTGCGCTCGTCCTGCTTCTGGCCCTGCTGGTTCTGCTGATTCTGCTCCTGCTGATTTGGATTTCGTTCGTTCTTCATGGCGGGAACACCTCCTTTCGGGTGGCTGACTACGGTGCTATTATGGCCGAACAGGGGAATTTTATTCATAAAATGCCGCTATTTTCCTATAAGACGCTCTTTGGAAAGATTATTTTATTTTTTGGTGTTGACAAACACGGACTTTTTTGATAAACTCATTTGGCAAAACAAAGAAGAACGGCAGCATCCGCTCTCACCTTTAGCGAAAGCGAGAAGGTCAACAATGGATTTACATGTCAGGGCGCAGAGCGCTTTGGTTGTTATTTTCACGCGGATGCCATACGGCGTCCGCGTTTTTGTGTTTGTTCGTAATGTTTTATAAATGGAGGTGCTTGATATTAGCAACATAGCTCATCAACTTAACGAGGAGATCCGTGACAAGGAAGTGCGTCTTATCGGCGCGGATGGGGAACAGCTCGGCATAATGTCGGCCGAGGCCGCACTCAAGATAGCGGAGGAACAGGGCTATGATCTCGTCAAGATCTCTCCCACGGCCGTTCCGCCGGTCTGCAAGATTCTCGATTATGGCAAATATCGTTTCGAGCAGATAAAGCGAGAAAAGGAAGCAAAAAAGAATCAGCATATAGTCGAGATAAAGGAGATACGTATGTCTCCCGGCATAGACGTCGGCGACTTCAACATCAAATTGCGCAACGCCCAGAAGTTCATTGCCGACGGCGACCGCGTAAAGGTGACGGTGCGTTTCCGTGGCCGTGAGATGGCGCACACCGAAATCGGCGAGGCACTGCTTAAACGCTTTGCTGAGCAGTGCGCCGACATTGCGACTGTTGATAAGGGCAGCAAGCTCGAGGGACGTCGTATGTCCATGTTCATGGCGCCCAAGGCCGGCAAATAATAAAAGTATATAATTATTTTGCGTCTGCAAAGGAAATACGGAAGGAGACAAAACCATGCCTAAACTGAAAACACACAGCGGGGCCAAAAAGAGATTCAACCTGACCAAGACCGGAAAGGTCAAGCGCGCCAAGGCTTTTAAGAGCCACCTCCTCAACGGCCACGACAAGGACACCAAGCGCAAGAGAAGGCTGCGCGCCGGTGGCTTTGCTGACGAGACCGTCGCAGCGACCATCAGAAAGATGATTCCTTACAAATAACTGATAACGCTTATATAGGAGGCTTAATGATATGGCAAGAGTAAAAGGCGCGATGATGACGCGCAAGAGAAGAAATAAAGCTCTGAAGCTCGCAAAGGGCTACTGGGGCTCCAAGTCCAAGCATTTCAAGATGGCGCAGCAGCAGCTGTTTAAGTCACTGACATACGCATACACCGGACGCCGCCTCAAAAAGCGCGACTTCCGTTCCCTGTGGATTACCCGCATCAGCGCGGCCTGCAAGGCAAACGGCATGAACTATTCAACATTCATGCACGGCCTGAAGCTCGCCGATGTGCAGATTGACCGCAAGATGCTCTCCGAGCTTGCAACCAATGACGCCGCGGCGTTTGCCCGCCTGACCGAAATGGCCAAGGCAAAGCTCGCCTGAGTATAAAGAACATAAAAAACTCCGTATGACTAAAAGTCATGCGGAGTTTTTCTTTTTCTGAAAAGATTGAGTTATGCCGCGAGCTCATATCATATCGGAAAACTTATCGCCTGCGGGTAGTAGAGCAGTATCCACGCGATGAAGAACATGCACAGCGCGGCGCATACGACGAGAAAACAGATTAGCATTGAGACCCAGTCGTATTTTATGCGGCTGCCGCTTTTCACTGCAATGAGCGTCTCGACTCCGATGCCGATGAGCGCCAGGGGCGCAAAACGCAGCGTCCATTTAAGGTCGAACTGCGGCAGAAACAGCGCCGCCATCATTACGGCTCCGCAGACGACTAGCGTGATGCCCATGGTAAGCGTTCCGACGCGTCGGACAGGGCGATTTTCATCATCCATGTCAGTTCTCCTTTTCGTCCGCGCCTGCATCGTCTGCGGCCGCCCCGCCGTCGGTTTGCGCTTCGCCGTTGACGGCGGTGCCTGACGTATCGGCTTTTTGAGTGTCGAATGCGTCGGCAGGAGGGGTGAAGGACTTGAAATCGTCGTCGTCCTTATGCTTCGGCCCGCGTATGAACCATATGCCAAGGCATATCACGAGCACGAGAATAAAGGCGCTGGGTATCTTGTTGGCGATGATGTCGTAGAGCCAGTACATATCGGAGATGAGGTAATTGAAGAAGAAATCAGCGCACATATTCCACAGCGCATAGACGCCGATTATAACAAGTATCCAGCCGACTATCAGCCCGCTCTTGCCGGAAAGACGGAATTTGCTGTCTTTGTCGTCAAAACCGAACAGATACGAGTCAGGATTGGCTTTTGCCTGCTCCTCGCCGTATCCGCGAATATTGAAGGCGTCAAAAAAACCGTAAAGCCAGATTACAGGAAGCGCGCACATAAGCGCCTCGAGCTGCGTGAACATCCCAAGCGCTATGACACCCCAGAACAGGGCGCATATGGACAATCCGCGCTTCATGTAGCCGAGATACATCTCGCCGCAGCCGGGTATGCAGGCGCATATAAAGGTGAGGACGCCGCTTTTTTTGTAAGTCATTTGGTTAGACCTCCAGTTTGAATACGGCTTCCGGTTCCGCCGGACCCGCCGTTATTTGAAAACATGCCGAAAACATTGCTTATGCCGCCGAGGATATTTTCCATTGCGTCGCTGCACCAGGACTGCCCCTCGCCAAACTGCTGTGAAATGGATATCTGCGCTTCTGCGGCCTGCTTTGTGCCGGAGGCGAGACCGGAGAAAACGCCTCCGCCCCAGAGTGCGAATACGATGGCTATCGCCGCTGCGGCCGTGGCCCAGCGACTTGTCATAACCTTTATCGCGCGGAGCCTTATGCGCCGCCATACGCTTTCCTTGAGATGTTCGGGCGGGGAGACGAGAGAATTGTCGGTCAGCATATTCGTATAGCGGGTCAGGCATTCATCGCAGTACGAAAGATGCTCGGAGATCTCAAGCCGCTCAAGCTCGGCGAGACGCAAGTCATCTGCCAAAAGCAACTGCAGAGCTATATCTGTAAGGTGATTATACTTGTCAAACAATTCCATCGCTTTCACTCCTTTTCATCTCACTTTTTAACATTTGTTTTGCCCGCGAGAGTTGTGTGTACACGGTTTTTGCCGGGCGGTCGAGCGCGGCCGCTATCTCGTCCGGGCTCTTATCGTCTATGAAACGCATAATGCATATTTGCCGGTACGGCTCGCGCAGACCGGCTATGGCATTGGTTATCTCCGCCTCGCCGCTCTTTGATATGAGCGCGTCTTCAGGCGGAGCCTCGCCGCTTACGGCGGACATGAATTCGTCTCCGGGAAGCACCGTTCGTCTTGCCCAGGCGCTGGATAGATAGTCCTTCGCTTTGTTAGCGGCTATTCGCGCGAGCCATTGCTTTTCGTAGCCGGGGGGACAGGACTGGCGGTGAGTATAAGCGGAGAGGAAAGTTTCCTGCGTCAGGTCCTCTGCAATGGAAGCGTCGCGGACGAGCTGGCGGCAGACGGTATAGACGAGTTTTTCGTATTTTTCAACGAGTTCCGAAAACGCGCCGTTTGTCATTGTCGTCACTGTCCGCTTTCACTCCCTTTCCTCCGACTGCTTCATCTATATAACGGTGAAGCCGCCGATTTTTCTTCATACGCAAAACTGTATTAACAATTATAGTACAGCTGAGCATGACGCGCAACATATATTGAATGTACGACGAATATAATATTAAAGATTACATTATAATATATTAAATACCTTGACATGGTTTTAGAAACAATGTATAATCCTTTTTAAGAAAGGATGCGAGAGCCATGACAAACACGGCAACTGCGGGGAGGATAGAACTTTCCGCCCAAAGAAAATCGAAAAGAATAGGCGCTGAGATTCGCGACCCTTATGACGGGCTTCGGTTTTATTCGGCGCTGACTCACGGAATAGGCGCGGCCCTGAGCGTGGCGTGCACTGCATGGCTTATCGTTTCGGCCGCGATATACGGCGCGTCCGTGTGGCATATCGTTACTTTCGCGGTGTTCGGCGCGTCGATGACGGCGCTGTATCTTGCGAGCTGCCTGTATCACTGCGTGAATACCAGCGTGCGCGGGCGTCTTGCCCTCCGCAAAATGGACCACAGCATGATATTTGTTCTTATCGCCGGGACCTATACTCCCATATGCCTCGTTGTGCTTCGCGGGCCATGGGGCTGGAGCATGTTCGGCATAATCTGGGCTTTGGCCATAGCCGGAATATTCACAACGCTCTTCTGGCTCAACAAGCCGCGCATACTGACGACGGCGCTTTATATAGGCATGGGCTGGATGGCGCTTATCGCGTTCGTGCCGCTGCTTCGCGTTATGCCGGCGGCGGGAATGGCCTGGATGCTTACCGGCGGCGCGCTTTATACAGTCGGCGGCGTGATGTACGGACTCAAGTGGCCGCTCAAAAACGCCGAGAAGTTCGGCTGCCACGAGGTATTCCACGTTTTCATCATGCTCGGAAGCGTATGCTTTGCGATGCTGATGGCGAACGTCGTGATGTACATGTAATCGGCCTGAAAGTAAAATATAGTAAAAATGAGGCGCGGCAAAACGGAGAATCAGGTTCCGTTTTGCC
>JAYFRC010000081.1:0-39896 GCA_034926415.1 Oscillospiraceae bacterium | reverse complement strand
GGCGGCGCGCGGCTACCGTACAATTATCGTCATGCCCGAGACCATGTCCGCAGAGCGGCGCCAGCTTATGAAGGCATACGGCGCGGAGCTTGTTCTCACCGATGGCGCGAAGGGCATGAAGGGCGCTATCGCGAAGGCAGATGAGCTCGCGAAGGAAACTCCAAACAGCTTCATTCCGGGCCAGTTTGTCAATCCCGCGAACCCGAGAGCGCATTTTGAGACTACCGGACCCGAGATATGGGCCGACACCGACGGACGGGTGGATTATTTCGTCGCGGGCGTCGGGACCGGCGGAACGATAACAGGCGTCGGCGAGTATCTCAAGGGCAAAAACCCCGCAGTAAAGGTCGTCGCGGTCGAGCCCGAATCCTCGCCCGTGCTCTCAAAGGGCACGGCGGGCAGCCATAAGATACAGGGCATAGGCGCGGGCTTCGTTCCCGACGTGCTCTATACCGGCGTCTACGACGAGATAATAGCCGTATCGAACGACGACGCGTTCGACGTCGGAAGGCAAATCGGAAAATGCGAGGGCGTACTCGTCGGCATATCCTCCGGAGCCGCCGTCCGCGCGGCAATAGAACTCGCGAAGCGACCCGAAAACGAGGGGAAGAATATCGTCGTCCTTCTTCCCGACACCGGAGAACGCTATCTCTCCACCGCGCTTTTCGCCGAATGACAACGAGGCGGAACCGCCGTGCCAGAGCCTGAGGCAGCTCTACTTTTGCTCTTGTATTCCGAAGCGGATGAAAGTAAAATAGGTAAAAACGAAGGGAGACTTGCTCATGGATATCATAACAGCAAAAAACGCCCCGGAGGCTATTGGCCCGTATTCGCACGCCGTCACCGCCGGAGGTTTCGTTTTTACCTCGGGGCAACTCGGCCTCGACAGCGCGACCGGAGTTCTGCCGGAGGGCATAGAGGCTCAGTCCGAGCAGGCGATAAAAAACCTCGGCGAGGTGCTGCGCGCCGCGGGACTAGGCTTTGCCGACGTTGTAAAAACTACCTGCTTTCTAAAAAGCATGGACGATTTCGCCGCGTTCAACGCAGTATACGCGAAATATTTTACCGGCAAGCCCGCGCGCTCCTGCGTCGCCGTGGCCGCGCTGCCCAAGGGCGCGCTGGTCGAGGTGGAGGCAGTGGCCTCCAAGGAATGAAAGGATAAGGGAAAATGTCTTACAAAAGAGTTTTAACGATACAGGACGTCTCCTGCGTCGGTCAGTGTTCGTTGACCGTCGCGCTGCCGATAATTTCGGCCTGCGGAGTCGAGGCCTGTCCCCTGCCTTCCGCCGTGCTCTCGACGCACACCGGTGGCTTCAAGGGCTACACCTTCCGCGACCTGACAGACGATATGCCCGCCATCCTTGACCACTGGCTCAAAGAGGGCATCAGCTTCGACGCGATATACACCGGGTATCTCGGCAGCGCGAAGCAGATAGACTATGTACGCGATATTATGAAGCGCGCCGGAAAGCCCGGAAGCCTAAATATCGTCGACCCCGCCATGGCCGACAACGGAAAGCTCTATCCCGGATTCAACGATGCTTTCGTCGACGCGATGCGCACGCTGTGCGCCGACGCGGACATAGTCCTCCCGAATATAACCGAAGCGTGCCTTCTGACCGGAGAGGATTTTAAGACCGAGTACGACGAGGGCTATATCGCCACGCTGCTTGAAAAGCTCGCGGCGCTCGGCGCGAAAAACGTCCTGCTGACGGGCGTAGGCTACACGGGCGATACTACCGGCGTCGCCGCGCTTGAAAACGGGAAACGCGAATACTACGCGCACCGAAGCATAGACGGCGGCTGCCACGGCACGGGCGACATCTACGCTTCCGCCTTTGTCGGCGCGCTGATGCGCGGAAAGGACATCTTCCCCGCCGCGAAGATCGCCGCCGACTATACGGTCAAATGCATTGAAAACACTCAGGGCGACAAGGCCCACTGGTACGGCGCGAAATTTGAGACGGCTCTGCCCGAGCTTATCGCCGCGCTGAGCTGAACACGGCGCCGCATACCGGAAAAGCGTTTACAGGAGGCTTCCGACATGATGATTTCCACAAAGGGAAGATACGCCCTGCGCGTTATAACTGACCTGGCCGAGCACGGCGGCGGAACATTCATTCCGCTCAAGGAAGTCGCGGACAGACAGGATATATCCCTAAAATATCTCGAGGGCATAATGGTAGGATTGTCGAAGGCCGCGCTCGTCGAAAGCGCCCACGGCAAGGGCGGCGGCTATCGGCTCGTCCGCGCGCCCGAGGAGTACCGCGTCGGCGACATACTGCGCGCTACCGAGGGGACGCTTGCGCCGGTGGCGTGTCTTGCGGACGGGGCGGAGCCGTGCCCGCGCACGGCCGAGTGCCGTACGCTGCCGATGTGGAAAGATCTTTACGGAACGATAAACGATTTCTTCGACGGCGTTACGATAGCGGACCTTATGAAAACCCAGGGTAGCGGGGATTACGTGATATGAACCGCGGGACGATGGGTTAGAGGGCCCCGCCCTTCGCAGCGCGGGATCGGCGAACCCCGCAGGGGATTTCTAATACACAAACACAATATCGGAGCCTTTCGGCCCGAACTCTTTTCATTCAAATAAGATAACCAGACGGTTTTTACAAAAAGGACGGCACGCCTTAAGGCGTGCCGTCCTTTTTGTATCAATCGCTCAATTTAGATGCAGGTTCTGATTATTCACATTTTCTACACTATCTCTTTTAATCTGTAAACCGTAGTAAATACCCGTCTGGATCCTGTATCAAAAACTGTTTTTGCTGCTCAACTTTTTCACCACACAGATAAGTTGCTTTGTGAAGTTTCCGATAAGGTTTTATTTGGTGTTTCATAATTCGCTCGTAAAGTTTATCTATATTGTTGCAACAAATAGAAAAGTTGACGCCCCTTCCAAAAGGATATTCTAAAGCACCAGTATTCCACCCATCATTATGCAATTCCTCAAACATAAATTGACTTTCTTCAAAAGTTGCAAAGAAAAACTTGTCATCTGTTCTCTCGTATTCTAAATTAAAGCCAAGCTTGAATATATAAAATTCTTTTGTTTGATTTATATTTGATACGGTTAGCTCTGGTATTATTGAGTTAAAGGTCATTTTTCGTTTCCTCTCGAAGAATTAGAAAATTATATATTAATCTAAATTGAGTATACCACAAAAAATAAAATAATGAAAGGACTCAAACCGCGAGGGTTCAAATCCTTTTATTATTTTTACATTATGGAGCAGGATACGGGAGTCGAACCCGCCTCTAAAGCTTGGGAAGCTTTCATTCTACCGATGAACTAATCCTGCGTATGGGCTTTCCCTTCCCGATTGAAGTATTGTAACAGAAAAAGCCCCCCTTTGCAACATGAAAAACGGGAGAGAAGCGCTCTCCCCCGCTTTTCATGTTTCAGCCGCTCAGCGGATAAAATTCGTCCATTTCCCCTTTTCGCGCTCCGGCGCGTCCACCCCGTTCTTTTTGCCGAGGTCTATGCATTTGAGCAGCCAAGCCATGTTGCGGCCTAAATTCCGCATGGTCTGCAGCCCCTCCGTGTCCTGCTCGACCTCTGAGGGTGTGTTGCCGTGCACCATATTCCAGTAGCTCGACGAAACGAGCGGCGAGTCTGCATAGGTTATATACTTGTTAAGCACGTCTATAGCGGCAGTCGTTCCGCCTCTGCGCGCCGAGACGACAGCCGCCGCGGGCTTGTGCTCGAACGCGTCGCGCCCCGCGTAATAAGCCCTGTCCAGCAGCGCGAGTATGCGTCCGCTCGGATGCGCGTAATAGACCGGAGAGCCGTACACAAAGGCGTCCGCCTGTCTTGCTTTTTCAATAAATACGTTTACGATGTCGTCATCGAACACACAGCGCCCGCTTTTTGTTTTCAGGCAGTTCTGGCACTCGGTGCAGTCGCGTATCGGCGCGGGGCCGAGATGAATTATCTCGTATTCTATCCCCGCCTTTTCAAGCTCGCCGGCAACCTCGCAAAGCGCGCGATTCGTGCAGCCGCTAGCCTTTGCGCTGCCGTTTACAAGAAGAACTTTCATTTTTGTGACCATTCCTTTCGTTTCGCACAAGCCGGAAAATGACCACAAAAGAAATGGTCATAATGCGCCTGTTTTGTAGTTGACCCCTCGGCAGAGAGCAAAACGTGCCCGAAATCAAATAAAGTCCGAACCTGTTTCAACCTTTATCCTCCGCAAAATCGATTCACCCATAATATAACCTATTTCCCGCTTTTTGAAAAGCTTTTTTGCTCATATACGCGCCCCGCGGCTCATAAGATTTATCAGGATTTTCATTATTTCATGCCTGAAAAAGGAGCGCAATATGAAAAAATTTATCGCATTCCTGTCCATAATCTCCATTCTCCTGCTCTGCCTTCCCGTGACCGCCCATGCCGAGGGGCCGCAAATAGACGCGGCCTCCTACCTGCTGATGGAAAAGGAGACCGGAACGGTCATGCTCGCCGGGAACGAGCACGAAAAACTCGAGCCCGCCTCCGTCACGAAAATAATGACTCTGCTGCTCGTCATGGAAGCCATCGAGGACGGGCGGCTGTCGTACGACGACACCGTGACGGTAAGCGCCTACGCCGCCTCCATGGGAGGAAGCCAGGTGTTTTTGAAAGAGGGCGAGCAGTTCAGCGTCCACGATATGATAAAATGCGTCTGCGTCTCCTCCGCCAACGACGCGGCGGTGGCGCTTGCCGAAGCCGTTGCCGGGAGCGAGGAGGAGTTCGTCTCGCGCATGAACTCCCGTGCGGCTGAGCTCGGCATGAACGACACGACTTTTATGAACTGCACCGGCCTTCCGGCCGACGGACACGTTACCTCCGCATACGACATCGCGCTGATGTCGCGCCAGCTGATACTCAATCACCCGGACATCCGCCAGTTCACCACCATATGGATGGACACGATACGCGACGGGGCGTTCGGCCTTTCAAACACCAATAAGCTCATACGCTTCTACGACGGGGCTACGGGCCTTAAAACAGGCTCAACCGACGCCGCGCTGTTCTGCATTTCCGCGACCGCGGAGCGCGACGGAATGGAACTTATCGCAGTCATAATGAAAGCTCCGACATCGGCTATCAGATTCGAAGACGCAAAGGCGCTGCTAAACTTCGGCTTTGCAAATTATTCGCTCACGGAGATTTATCCCGACGCAGCGCTTACGACGATACCCGTTCGGCTCGGCGTAAAGAGCTCCGTTCAGCCCGTGATAACCTCTGGAAACAAGCTGCTAGTCGAAAAGACGAAGCTCTCGGCGATGGAAAAATCCGTATCCCTGGCTGACAGCGTCGACGCGCCCGTCGCGAAAGGGCAGCAGCTCGGATTGCTCACAGTGACCTCAGGCGACGAGACGATAGCCGAGATACCGATAGTCGCCGGAGAGGATGTTGCGAAAATGTCGGCGCTGCAGCTGACACTTAAAATGTTCCGGTTTGGAATGATGGCGTCGTAAGGAACGCGGCCGCCGCGCGTTTTGCTTGACTTTGCGCCCCCTGATGGTAAACTCTAGTCATAAACAACAGGAGGTGCTGTCCATGGTACGCGTGAACACAGACGGGATAAAACCCTTTGCGTCGGGAGAACTCGGGAGCGAGCTGTCCCGGGCTCAGAAGCTCATCCAGAACGGCGGCGGCGCGGGCGACGACTATATAGGCTGGGTCGACCTTCCCGCTCGGACAGCCGCGTCCGAAGAATACGTCCGTGTAAAGGCGGCGGCAAAGCGCGTGAGAGAAAACTCGCAGGCGCTGGTCGTCGTCGGCATCGGCGGCTCCTATCTCGGCGCGCGGGGAGTTATTGAGGGGCTTTTGTCCCCAAACTACAATCTCCTCAAGCGCGATTTCCCGCAGGTGTTTTTTGCCGGCAACGGTCTGAGCTCCGATGCGCTGTCCGAGCTTGAGCAGCTGCTCGACGGGAAGGATTTTTCAATAAACATCGTCTCCAAAAGCGGCACCACGACCGAGCCCGCCGTCGCGTTCCGGTTTCTGCGCAAGCTGTGCGAAGACAAATACGGCAAGGACGAGGCGAGAAAACGCATTATCGCCACGACCGACGCAAAACACGGTGCGCTTCGCTCCATCGCCGACGCCGAGGGCTACGAAACTTTTATAATACCCGACGACATCGGCGGGCGCTACTCCGTGCTCACGCCTGTCGGACTGCTGCCGATAGCCGCCGCCGGCATCGACACCGACGCTCTGCTTCAGGGAGCGGCGGACATGCGCCGCATCTGCGAAACGGGAGCTGCGGACTGCCCCGCCCACGTCTACGCCTGCGCGCGCACGCTGCTCTACCGCGCGGGCAAATCCGTGGAGCTGCTGGCGTATTTCGAGCCGGCGCTCCGCTTTATGGGCGAGTGGTGGAAGCAGCTTTTCGGCGAGAGCGAGGGGAAGGACGACAAGGGGCTCTTCCCCGCCTCCTGCGAGTTCACGGCCGATCTGCACTCAATGGGCCAGTACATCCAGCAGGGGCGCAGACTCATGTTCGAGACCGTCATACGCTTTGATTCCCCGGAGCGCGAGATGCCCGTGCCATTATGCTCCGACAAAGGCGACGGGCTCGGCTTCCTCGAGGGGAAACCGCTGTCCTACGTCTGCCGCCAGGCCATGGACGGCACATATCTTGCCCACACCGAGGGCGGAGTGCCGAACATCGTCGTTTCCGCGGAAAAACGCAGGGCTTACGAGCTCGGCGAGCTCATATATTTCTTCGAATACGCCTGCGCGCTGTCCGGTTATATGCTCGGCGTCAACCCCTTCGACCAGCCCGGCGTCGAGGCTTACAAGAAAAACATGTTCGCACTTCTCGGCAAGCCCGGTTATGAGGAAAGGCGCGCCGAGCTGCTTAAAAAGCTCGGAAAGTAACCAGGTTTGCGTATTTCACGTGCATTTTTGGAAAATTTCGCCGGCAATTCGCGGGCATCGGCTCTTGTGCAACATGGAGAAAAGCTGCTACACGGCAAGTTTTCGGTTGAGTTTTTTTAAGGAACATGGTATGCTGTTTATATCAGAAAGCATTCCACTTCTGATAAAAATGAGGAGTGATACATTATGGTAAGAGTAATCATGGGCGTCAAGGGCACGGGCAAGACGAAACAGATGATAGAGCTTATCAACAACGCGGCCAAAACGGAGGCTGGAAACGTCGTCTGCATCGAACGCGGCTCAAAGCTGACTTACGACATCCATTATAAGATCCGCCTTATTGAAGCAAGCCAATACAACATTGATTCTTTCGATGCGCTCAGAGGCTTTATAAGCGGCCTCTACGCCGGAAACTACGACATCTCCCAGGTATTCATCGACAGCCTTTGCAAAGTGGTTCCCTGCGAGTGCGGCCCTGAGACTGAGCAGTTCCTCGACTGGCTCGAGAACTTCTCTGAGAAAAACGGCATAAAGTTCGTCGTTACAATCAGCGCCGACCAGTCCATAGCGACCGAGGGCATATCCAAGTTTTTCTGACGGGAATAACGACTCCAATAAGCCGCCGCGGAAATTTTCCGCGGCGGTTTTTTCCCTTTTTGCTCAAAACGGGAGCGTTTTTACGGACATTTTCGCTGCTTTTCTTTTTCTTTACTATGTTACGGCATTTTGATATAATAATACGATAGTTGTATAGTTTCCGCCATACGGCTGCGGGCGCGTTCCCGCTCCGCGAGGCGGTCTTTAATCAATGAAAGGGGGGCAATCCGGCACGAATTACCAAAAATGGATTATAAAAACTTACCCGCCGCAGGCGCTTGAAGCGCTGACCGAAGCCGGATATCCCTGCCTCGTCTCCGCCGTTCTTGCCTCGCGCGGGATAGATACGGCTGACAAGGCTCGCGATTTCCTGCGTGCGGACGACCACCTCACACTTTCCCCCATGCTTATGCGGGACATGGACAAGGCCGTCGAGCGCATACGGAAAGCCGTCGAAGCGCATGAAGAGATAGCGGTGTTCGGCGATTACGACGTCGATGGCATAACCTCGACCTGCATAATGCTCGATTACCTCACCTGTCTCGGTGCGGACTGCGTCAAGTACATACCCGACCGCGTCGAGGACGGCTACGGTCTCTCGCGCGACCCGCTGCGCCGGCTTGCGGAGGCTGGCGCCAAGCTTATAATAACAGTCGACTGCGGCATAACCGCCACCGATGAAATCGAATACGCGCGTTCGCTGGGTATGGACGTTATAGTTACCGACCATCATGAATGCAAGGAGCCGCTTCCCGACGCCGTCGCGGTAGTCGACCCGCACAGGAGCGACTGCCCGTACCCGTTCAAGCACCTTGCCGGAGTCGGCGTCGCGCTGAAGCTCATAATGGCGCTCGGCGGAGAGGAAAACGAAGACACGCTGTTTCGGCGCTACTGTTCGCTGGCCGCTATAGGCACCGTGGCGGACGTGATGTGCATGACCGGAGAAAACTGCACCATCGTGACCTGT
The DNA here is from genome assembly GCA_034926415.1 of Oscillospiraceae bacterium. Lineage (GTDB taxonomy): Bacteria > Bacillota > Clostridia > Oscillospirales > Oscillospiraceae > JAYFRC01. Next base: position 31,455 of record JAYFRC010000081.1, on the reverse strand, counting down.
GGACTTGCGCATATACCCGACACCGACTTTGTCGGGCTGCGGGCGCTGCTGCGCGAAACGAAACTCTCCGAAAAGACAATTTCCTCCATCAGCATCGGCTTTGTCCTCTCGCCGCGCATCAATGCGGCCGGACGCCTCAGCCGTGAAGAGGGCGGAGGCGCGGACGTCGCCGCCGACCTGCTGCTCGCAAAAGACCCCGCGTGCGCGGAAAAGCTTGCAAAGGCGCTCTGCTCCCTCAACTGCAGGCGCCAGGAGATAGAACAGGGCATTGTCGCCGAGGCCGAGGAGCGCATATCCTCCATGCCCGAAAACGAGCGCAATGCGATCGTCCTCGAAAGCGAGAACTGGAACCCCGGAGTCGTCGGCATAGTCGCCTCGCGCCTTGCAGAGACGAATTCCTGCCCTGCGTTCGTGATACATCTGAACGGCGATATGGGTAAAGGCTCCTGCCGCAGCTTCGGCGGGTTCAACCTTTTCGCCGCGCTCGGTGAATGCGGAGACCTGCTTGAGGGGTTCGGCGGGCACGAACTTGCCGCCGGCTTTACTATAAAGCGCGAAAACATACCGGCGCTTCGCAAAAAGCTTAACGAGTGCTCCGGCAGATTTTTCGGGAGCGGGCCACCGATATCCGTTCTCGACATAGACGCTGAGATAGACGGGCCTGAAATAGCAGGACTGACAGAGATAGAAAACCTCTCCATGCTCGAGCCCTACGGAAGCGGTAACTCCCGCCCCGTGTTCTGCATCATGGACGCGCATCTCGATATGATACAAAACGTCGGGCAGAATAGGCACATGAAGGTCCGGCTTACGAAAAACGGCGCTTCCATAGACGGCATTTTCTTTTCGACTACAACCGCCGACTGCGACGCCTGCCGAGGCGACAGCGTAGACGCGGCGTTTTACCTGAACGTCAACGAGTTCCGCGAAAAGCGGAGCCCGCAGCTCCAGCTCGTCGCATTGCGAAACTCCGACGCCGCACTGTGCAACAGATTTTCCGGCGGCGCGGAAGCGAGCGCGGCGGAAGCTGCGAGGATGCTTCCGGAGCGCGCGCAGTGCGAGGCGATGTGGAAATATATTTTCCCAAAGATACATGACGAACCGTTTCACACGCATGCGCAGCCGTTCTTCCGCTCCTGCGCTCAGAGCATCGGCGGTGAAAACGCTTATCTCCGCGCGATGGTCATACTCGGCATGTTCGCGGAGAGCGGACTTATAGAATACGATATTTCGGGCGGCGACGCCGCCCTGTCCATGCTTTCCAAAAAGCACGTCGTGCTCGAGGACACTCCCACGGCGAAACGGCTGGCGGTCGCGCTCGGTCGATAAATATAGAACTTACGAGGTACTTTATGGCATTCGACATAGAGAATGAATACCAAAATCTGGAAGAATCCATCCGTGCATACAATCCGAACGCCGATTTCGCACATATCCGTCTGGCGTTCGAATACGCGCGTGACAAGCACGACGGTCAGTCGCGCAAAGACGGGTCTCCCTATATAATGCATCCACTGGCCGTCGCCGCGATAGTCGCCGAGCTGCATCTCGACAGCGAGTCCATTATGGCCGCGCTGCTTCACGACTGCATCGAGGACACCGACGCGACTCACGAGGAGATAGCCAAGCTCTTCTCTCCCTCGGTCGCCGAGCTCGTAGAGGGCGTGACAAAGCTGACGCGCGTGCAGTATATCAGCAAGGAAGAGGAGCAGATGGAAAACCTGCGCAAGATGCTGATGGCCATGTCCAAGGACATCCGCGTCGTCCTCGTCAAAATCGCCGACCGTCTGCACAATATGCGCACGATGGATTATCAGTCCTCCGCGAAGCAGAAGCAAAAATCGCTCGAGACCATGGAGATATATGCTCCGCTCGCGCATCGCCTCGGTATGCAGAAGGTCAAGTGGGAGCTTGAGGACCGCGCGCTCCAGTATCTCGACCCCGTGGGTTACCGTGAGATAAACGACAAGCTGGAGCTGACGCGCCCGGAACATGAAAAATTTATGGCGCATATCCAGAGACAGATAACCGAGCGCCTCAACGAGCAAAACATCAAGGCCACAGTATACGGCCGCATAAAACACACTTACAGCATCTACCGCAAAATGTATTCGCAGGGCAAATCGCTCGACCAGATATACGACCTGTTTGCGTTCCGCGTCATCGTCGACACGCTGCCCGACTGCTACAACGTGCTCGGCGTGATGCACGATCTTTACAAGCCCGTGCTCGGCCGCTTCAAGGACTATATCGGAACGCCGAAGCCGAATATGTATCAGTCTCTGCATACCACCGTTATCGGCGACGAGGGCATACCGTTCGAGGTGCAGATCCGCACCTACGAGATGCATCAGGTCGCAGAATACGGCATCGCAGCGCATTGGAAATACAAGCAGGGCCTAAACGGCAATCTCGGCAGCGAACAGAGCTTCGAGTGGGTGCGCAAGCTCCTTGAAAACCAGGAGGACTCTGACGCCGAGGAATTCATTCACACTATGAAGGTCGATATGTTCGCGGACGAGGTATTCGTCTTCACGCCGAACGGCGACGTGGTCAACCTGCCTACCGGCGCGACGCCCATCGATTTCGCATACTCTATTCACTCGGCCATCGGCAATTCTATGACCGGATGCAAGGTCAACAACCGCATCGTTACTTTCGACTACCAGCTTCAGAACGGAGACATAGTCGAGGTCATAACCTCCAAGTCCGCCCGCGGGCCAAGCCGTGACTGGATAAACATCGCGCGCAGCAACGAGGCGCGCAACAAAATACGGCAGTGGTTCAAGAAGGAGCGCCGCGAGGAGAACATCGCGCGCGGCAAGCTCAGCTTCGATTCCGAGCTCAAGCACGCGGGCATACCGCTTGCCATAGTCACATCCGACGAGAACCTTCCGCTCATACTCAAGAAAGTGGCCTACTCCTCGCTCGATGAAATGTATGCCTCCATCGGCTATGGCGGAGTGTCGGCGCTCAAGGTCATCAATAAGATACGCGACGAGCTGCTGCGCATAGCCCGCGCCCAGCAGCAAAGCGCCGCCGCCGAGCTTGACGGGAAGATACCCATTCCGACGCCAAAGGCCTCGGACGACGGCACGAAAATCACGCTCCCGAAGCCCCGACGCAGTGAGAACGGCATTATCGTCGAAGGGCTTGACAACTGTCTGGTAAAGTTTTCCAAGTGCTGCTCCCCTGTTCCCGGCGACCCTATAATCGGATTCATAACGCGCGGCTACGGAGTCTCGGTCCACAGGTGCGATTGTCCCAATGCCGACCCCGCCAAACGTCCCGACAATGAGAAGGGGCGCTGGATAAAAGTATCGTGGGGCGCCAACACCAGTGAGAGCTACCAGACCAATTTGGAAATCATTTCCAAAGCCCGCGATGGGCTCGTGCTTGACATAAGCACGCTGCTCAGCACCGCGAAGATACACGTCGACTCGTTTTCAGCGCGCGGGATGCCTGACGGCTACGCTATAACGTCGCTCGTCATCAATATCACCGGCAGCGAACAACTCCGCGACCTGATGAAAAAACTCCAGGCAATACCGGGAGTGATGCAGGTAAACAGGCCGGCGGGCTGACGTCGGAAGAAACTTCGCTTCGCTCTGACTCTCTCGATTTGGAAGCAGGGAATGACTGTATCAACTGAAAATCAACAATACGGAGGACAACGCGTATGCGTGCTGTCGTAACGCGCGTAAAAGGCGCGTCCGTCGAGATAGACGGCAATATAAACGGAAAAATTGAAAAGGGCTTTCTCGTTCTGCTCGGAGTAGGGCCAAACGACACTGACGCTGAATCCAAAAGGCTCGCGGACAAAATATGCGGCCTTCGCGTGTTCAGCGATGAAAACGGAAAGATGAACTTAAACCTCGCCGCGGCGGGAGGAGCGCTTCTCGTAGTATCGCAGTTCACGCTTTACGCCGACTGCAAAAGCCGCCGTCCCGGATTTACCGGAGCGGCAAAGCCCGAGATTGCGATACCGCTTTACGAAAAATTTATGGCTCTGTGCGCCGACTCGGGCTTTCATGTGGAGCACGGCGAATTCGGAGCAGATATGCAGGTCGCGTCCGTCAACGACGGGCCCGTGACGATAATACTCGATACCGAAACTATGTAAGGGAGGAAACCCCATGGAAGTAAAAGGTTTCAGCGTTGGCCAGATAATGACGAACTGTTATTTTGCCGGAGACGAAAACACGAAAAAAGGCTGCATTATCGACCCCGGAGACGAGGGCGAACGGCTCGTCCGCGAGTGGGCGTCGTTCGGATATGAGCTTGACGCCATCCTCCTTACGCACGGCCATTTCGACCACGTTTCAGCTCTTCCGTATTTTGTTCAGAATTTTCCCGCACTTCCCATCTATGTAAGCGAAAAGGACGTCTGCGCCGAGGGCTCCGATAAACCCGAGTTCTGGCAGTGCGAACGTGAAGCCGGTATGCGCTTTATACACGAGGGAGACACTATAACGGTCGGCTCAATGGTTTTTCAGGTTCTGGAAACCCCAGGACACACGCCCGGCTCGGTCACGTTCAAGTCCGGCGGCATGCTGTTTACAGGAGACACGTTGTTCGCCGGCTCCTGCGGACGCACCGATTTCCCCGGCGGAGACTGGCGCGCGATGCTCGCTTCGCTCAAGCGGCTTTATGAGCTGCCCGGCGAATTTAAGGTCTACCCCGGGCACGAGTGGACCACCACGCTCGGCGACGAGCGCCGCACCAACTGTTTCATGCGCCAGGCGCTTGACGAGGCATGAAGCTCCTCTTTCTCGGACACGACTATAAGTACGCAGTAGAGCAGATGCTCCTTGCGCTGTTCCCGGACGAACGTCCGGAATATGTCACCGCTTCCGGCGAAGCGTCGGACGATTTTGCGCTCGTCTCCTTTCAGCCCGGCGAAAATGCGGCCCGCGCGTTTTGCCGCATGACGTTCGACGGAAAGTCCGCCGAGGGCGAATACAGCGTTCCGTCAGGCGGCTACTCAGACGCGCTTTCAAAGGAACGCGCGTATCAAAAGGCCGTCCGTTTTGCGTTTTTCAACGCGGCGGAGAAGATAACGGGCAGCATTCCTCCCTGGGGCGCGCTTACAGGCATACGCCCGGCGCGCATAGCGTCGCGCCGTCTTGGCAGCGGCATGAGCGAGGGCGATACTTTTCGTGCGCTTACCGACGAATATTTCGTTTCCAAGGATCGTGCGGAGCTCTGCATGGACGCCGCGAAAGCGAGCATGCGCGCGATGTCGCTGATCTCTCCGCGGGACATATCGCTCTACGTCGGTATTCCTTTCTGCCCCACTCGCTGCGCGTATTGCAGCTTCGTCAGCTCGTCGGTTGAAAAATCATTTTCACTTATCGAGCCGTATCTCGGCGCGCTGTTCGCGGAGATACGCTCCGGCGCGGAGCTTGTCCGCTCGCTCGGCCTTAACATAAGCACGGTGTACATCGGCGGAGGAACGCCGACGACGCTGACCGCAAAGCAACTCGACGCGCTGCTCTTCGAGCTTGAAAATAATTTTGACCTTTCACATCTGCTTGAATATACAGTCGAAGCCGGGCGTCCCGATACGGTGGATGATGAAAAGATCGCCGTGCTCAAAACGCACGGCGTCACGCGCGTGAGCGTCAACCCGCAGACTATGGACGACGCGGTGCTCGAGGCCATAGGCCGCCGGCACACGTCCGGCGACGTGCTCCGCGCGATGGATATTGTCAGGCGCGGAGGCATGGAGCACATCAACATGGACGTCATCGCGGGCCTTCCGACCGACAGCGTATCAGGTTTTCGCAAGACGATGGAGCGCGTCGTTTCGATGGGAGCGGACAACATAACCGTACACACGCTTTCGCTCAAAAAAGGCTCGCGCATACTGCTCGACGGATTCGCTATACCGTCTGCCGGGGATGTCACGCAGATGCTTTCCTGCGCCGCGGAGCTTCTCCCTGAAAACGGGTTTTCGCCGTATTATATTTACCGGCAGAAATATATGTCCGGCAGCTTTGAAAACGTCGGCTGGTGCCGGGAGAACTGCGAGTGCCTTTACAATATCTACATCATGGAGGAGCTCCAGAGCATACTGAGTCTCGGCGCGGGAGGCTCCACGAAAATGGTCGATGTAAAAAGCGGATACATCGAGCGCGCGTTCAATCTTAAGTATCCCGCGGAATACATCGCACGCCCGGAAAAAATCGCGGCCAATCAAAAGGCTTTCGCCGATTTTTATAATGAGCGTATGCGTTCCGCAAAAGACGTATAAACTTACAGTAATATTTTTAGGGAGGTTAAATTTATGGACGACAAGCTCAACGATTTACTCAACATGGTACGCAAGGGCGCGAACAGCGTTGTGGACAGCGTCAATTCCATGACGGGCGACGCGGTCAAGAACGTCGGAAAGACGGCCGAGGACTTTGCGAACATCGCCAAGATAAATATGGAGATATTCGACCTCAACACCGAGATATCCGGACTTATGAAGACCGTCGGCGAGACCGTCTACGCAACCCACAAGGGTGAGGAGAGCGACGGCGCTGTGCTTATGCAGAACCTCGGCCTCATAGATGCCAAGAAGGGCAAGGTAGAATATCTCAAGGCTCAGGCCGATGCCATACGCGGCGCCAAGGTCTGCCCGAGCTGCGGCGCGCGCTGCGATAACGGAGACAAGTTCTGCAAGTCCTGCGGAGCAGCGCTGTGATGCCCTACTCCTACGACGACTACCGCTTCAGCGCCGACTTCATCGCGAGACGACTCCCGGAGGGCTTTTTGCCCGAGGTGCTGCTGATACTCGGCTCGGGGCTCGGCTTCCTCGGCGACACGGTCGAAGACCCGACCTTCGTGAATTACACCGACATACCCAATTTCAAACACTCGACCGCCCCGGGACACAAGGGGCGGTTCGTGTTCGGCACGCTCGCGGGGAAACGCGTCGCCGTCATGCAGGGCCGGACGCACTGCTACGAGGGCTACTCCTTCGCGGACGTAACTTTCGCCGTGCGCGTATCCCACCTGCTCGGTGCAGATAAGATGATAGTAACGAACGCCGCCGGCGCGATAAATACATCCTTTGCTCCCGGCGACATCATGCTCATCACCGACCACATCAAACTGTTCGGAGACAGCCCGCTGACGGGCCCGAACATCTCGCCCTTCGGCGTGCGCTTTCCCGATATGTCAAAAGCCTATTCGCCGCGCCTTCAGGACATCGCACGCAAAAGCGCGGCGGCGCTCGGCATAACTCTCCGCGAGGGCGTCTATATGTACTTCCCCGGGCCTCAGTTCGAGACGCCCGCGGAAATACGCGCGGCGCGCCTTCTCGGAGCCGACGCCGCGGGAATGAGCACCGTTCCCGAGGTCATCACCTCTAACCACTGCGGCATTGAAACGCTTGGCTTCACGCTCTGCTCAAACATGGCGGCGGGCGTGCTCGACGTCCCGCTGACTGAAAAGGACGTGCTCGACGCGGCGGAGGCCGCCAGAGGGCATTTTTCGGCGCTTGTGCTCGCATGTCTCGCGGGAATGTAAATAAGGAGATTCCATAATATGGATATTTTGTTTTCAGGTGCCTCGGTCGTCACGATGGATGGCAAAAACACCATACTCAAAAACGCCTTCGTGCTCGTGCGCGGGGAGCGTATAGCCTATGTCGGAAGCACCCGTCCTGTGGACTTTTCCGGCGAGGAAAAGGACTGCTCCGGAAAGGTGCTTATGCCCGGCTTTGTCAACGCGCACACGCATCTTCCGATGACGCTCATGCGCGGCTTTGCCGGAGGCCACGACCTTCAGACCTGGCTCAACGACTACATATTCCCCGTCGAGGCCAAGCTTGACGGACGCGCGGTGAAGGCCGGAACACAGCTTGCCCTCGCCGAGGCGATAGCCTGCGGAATAACCTCCGTGTCCGATATGTACTATTTTTGCGACGACATCATAGACGCGGTTAATGAGTCCGGCATATCCGCCAACATCGCGCGCGGACTGACCGTATTCACGCCGGATTTCGACCCCGATACATGTCAGGGCGCTATAGAGATGCGCGCGCTCGCGGAGAAATACGGCGGTGCGGACGGCGACGCGCAGATAAAGGCCGACGCCTGCATCCACGGCGAATACACCTCGTATCCCGCCGTCTGGGAATGGGTGGCAAAGCTCGCAGCCGACCGTCATCTTATAACCCATGTCCACCTTTCCGAAACGAAATCCGAGCAGGAGGCGTGCATCGCGCGCCACGGCATGACACCCGCCGCGATATTCGAAAAATGCGGCGTATGGGACTCTCCCGCGATAGCGGCGCACTGCGTCTGGACAACGCCGGATGACTGGAAAATCATGAAAAAGCACGGCGTTACCGCCGTGCACAACCCCGCGAGCAACATGAAGCTCGCTTCGGGCGCGGCGCCGGTGCGCAAAATGCTTGACGCCGGGATAAACGTGGCTCTCGGCACCGACGGCATGAGCTCCAACGACAACCACGATATGTTTGAGGAAATGAAGCTCGCGGCGCTGCTGGCGAAGGTCACGGCGCTCGATCCTACCGCGCTGTCTGATTTTGAAGTCTTGCGTATGGCTGCCGCGAACGGCGCGAAGGCGCAGGGGCGGCACGCCGGCGTTATTGAGGCCGGCGCGATGGCGGACGTTATCCTCGTAGATTTCGCAGCGCCGAATCTTGTCCCATGCCACGACATCGAGGCGAATCTCGTCGCCGCAGCGCACGGTGGTAACGTATGCATGAATATGGCACGCGGAAAAATCATATATGAAAACGGCGGGTATTTCACCCTCGATATGGAACGCATCCTCAGCGAGGTCAATAACTACGCCCTGCCGAAGCTCTTCGGCTGATTTTAAGATTGGGAGATATTGTTCATATGGCGAAATTTTCCCAGAAGCAGAGCTTCATAGGCGGAGCGGCGGTTCTTACCGCGGCTGTCATCGCCGTCAAGCTCATTTCCGCGCTTTATAAAATACCTCTCGGCAACATTCTCGACGACGAGGGCATGGGGCACTTCAACGTGGCCTACAACGTCTATACCTTTTTGTTCACCCTCTCGACGGCGGGACTGCCGCTGGCGCTGTCGAAAATGACGTCCGAGGCGCTGGCGCTCGGCAAGCACAACCAGGCAAGGAAGCAGCTTCGCGTATCTTTCGCGCTTTTCCTTGTTTTCGGCCTTGCGGGCTTCGCGGTGATGTTCTTTATGGCGAGGCCTCTGGCGTCGCTGCTTCAGGACTCGCTTGCGTATCCTTTGATACTCATGCTTTCGCCTTCGGCGTTCTGCGTATGCATCGTCGCGTGCTTCCGCGGCTATACGCAGGGACACGGCAACATGATACCGACCGCCGTGTCGCAGGTCGTCGAGTCCGTCTTCAAGCTCGTCGTCGGGCTGACTCTTGCGTGGCTCCTGCTGCGCGCCGGACAGTCCATAGTCATAAGCGGCGCGGGCGCGATCCTCGGCGTGACCGTCGGCTGCATCATAGCGCTCATCTATCTTATAGTCTATATGGCGCGCCACCGCGACAGGACGAAGACCTCCGACACGCCTGACAGCAGCGGCAAAATACTCAAGACACTGCTTTCCATCGGCATACCGATAACCATCGGCGCCGCCGCGATAAACATCATCAGCATACTCGACCAGGCCGTGGTCATGTGGCGGCTAGAGGATGTCTTTAATCTGACTGAAAAAGCCGCCACCGCGCTCTACGGGCAGTACACCTTCGGCATGAACCTCTTTAACCTGCCCGCCGCGTTTGCACGACCGCTCGCCATCGCGCTCATACCCGCCGTCACCGCCTCGGCGATACAGCACAACTCGCCGCGCGCAAAACGGATAATCACCTCGTCTTTCCGCATAACGGCGATGCTGGCTCTGCCGGCGGGCGTCGGAATGTCGGTCCTGGCGGAGCCGATACTCAAACTGCTCTACCCCGCCGTGCCCGACACCGCCGCCGCCGCGACCTATCATCTCCAGATACTCGGCGTGGCCTCCATTTTTGTCTGCATCATGCTGCTGTGCAATTCGATACTCCAGGCATGCGGACACGTCAACCTTCCGATAATCGCGGCCTTCATCGGCTGCGGCATCAAGGTTTCCGTCAACTACGTTCTCTGCGGCAACCCCGATTTCGGCATAAAGGGAGCGCCGATAGGCACGCTCGTCTGTTATGTCATCATCGCCGCGCTCGACCTGATTTTCGTAGCCGTGCACGTCAAAGACAGGCCGTCCTACATCTCCGTATTCGCAAAACCGATAATAGCCACGGCGCTTATGGGCGCCGCCGCAATAGGCGTTTTCGATGTCCTTCACGCGCACATGCACAGCAGCGTCGCCGTGCTCGGCGCGATAGTCATTGCCTTCGCGCTTTACTGCGCGCTCGTCGTGGTGATGCGCATAGTGACAAAGGATGACATGGCGCTGCTCCCCAAGGGCGAAAAAATTGCCCGTATTCTGCACATCAAATAACACGCTTCAAAATTTTGCGTGGTTTTTCGACAAACAATAGTGTTATACTGAAGATTGGAAGATTTATGACCGCTTTTGAATTCAAGGACAAATACGATTTTGACGACCTTATGCATATCGTGCGAATACTGCGCGCGCCCGGCGGATGCCCCTGGGACCGCGCGCAGACACACGAATCGATACGCCGCAATTTTATTGAGGAAACCTGCGAGGCCGTCGAGGCCATCGACACGAAAAATCCCGAGCTGCTGTGCGAGGAGCTTGGCGACGTGCTGATGCAGGTCGCGCTGCACTCCGAAATGTCGGAGGAAAGCGGCGATTTCACGATAGGCGAAGTAACTGACGGCGTCTGCAAAAAGCTAATTTTCCGGCACCCGCACGTGTTCGGCTCCATGTCGGCAGAGGACGCGGAGCAGGCCGTCGCAAACTGGGACAAGCTAAAGCGCGTCGAAAAGGGGCAGAATACTTACACCGATACTCTGACCTACGTTGCGCGAACTCTCCCGGCGCTCTGGCGTGCGGAGAAGATACAGAAAAAAGCCGAGAAGTCCGGCATGACGGCGATGAGCGAGGTTGAGGCCGCGAAAGCGCTCATATGCGCGGCGGAACGGTTTGCGGGCGGCGGCGGAAGCGTCGCTGCGGGAGAGCTCTTGTTTGCCGCCGTGCGGTGCGCTCAGATGCGCGGCGTCGATCCCGAGGACGCGCTCAACGCCGCATCCGACAACTTTACGGAAAAATTTTCAGAAGCTGAGAGAGCAGCCGGAGACGCCGGGCTTGACGCCATGAGCGCCGCCGAAAAGGACGAGCTCTGGAAACGCGAAAGCGAATAATAAAATCACATCGGATTTTTTATATATGACCGCTTCTTTTGCTTCGCTCAAACCGCAAAATTGCCATAAAAGGAACGGCCATAATGTGCATGTTTTCCGTTAGCCGCGCAGGCTGCGGGAGGACGCACTTAAATCAGATAAAATTTGTTTCAAATTTTACAATTATTTTTGGAGGAAAAGTATGAATAAATCTGAACTCATCCGCGCCACGGCCGAGAAAGCCGGAATGTCAATGAAGGATACGGAGTCCGTTCTGAGCGCCGCCGAGGAAGTGGTCGTCAAGGCTCTTTCTGAAGCTGAGAAGGTACAGGTAGTGGGCTTCGGCTCATTTGAGCTCAAAGAGCGCGCGGCGAGGACCGGGCGCAACCCCAAGACGAAGGAAGCCATTGAGATACCCGCGTTCCGCACCGTCGCCTTCAAGGCAGGAAAGGCGCTCAAGGACGCGGTCTCGAAGTAACATGAGACTCGACAAGTATCTGAAGGTATCGCGTCTTATAAAACGCCGCACCGTCGCCAACGAAGCCTGCGACAAGGAGCGCGTCAGCGTCAACGGGAAACCTCAGCGCGCCTCCTACGAGGTCAGGGTCGGAGACAGGATTTCAATACGCTTCGGCGAGAAAACCGTCTCGGTCGAGGTGCTCGCGGTCAGCGAGACCGCAAACAAATCCGAAGCTCCCGCGCTCTGGCGAGAAATAAGTCCCGAATAAGGACAAACTTCAGGAGACGGACATAAACAAAAACATCCTCTCATATACATGGGATAAGCCTTGTATTATGGGAGGATATTTTTATGATATACGAAAATCAGGGCATGACTGCTCATCATCTCAGCATGGAAGGACGGGAACAGCTTACGGTCTCGGGAGTCGAGAACGTCGACCGCTTCGACGACACGAACATCGTGATGTCGACCAGCGAAGGACTTCTCATCGTAACCGGCGAGGGACTGCACATAGGAAAGCTGAGCCTCGACGGGGGCGAGCTCCACGTCGACGGGCGCATATACTCGATAACCTATGAGGACGACGACAACTACGGCGGTGGGCGCGGCGGGATATTGTCGCGGCTGTTCGGCTAAAATGAACTTATGGAAAACTACGTCTCGTCTCAGCTGGCGCTGTTTCTCCTGTCCGGGCTGCTTGGCGCGCTCGGCGCGTTCGTCTACGACATGATACGCGCCATCAGGCTCAGAACCGGCGCGAACGTGCATATCGCAGACGCGCTGTACTGCGTCCTTGCCGCCCTTGCCGCTTTCGCCTTCACGATGAGCGCTGGGGGCCTGCTGCGGCTTTATATGCTCGTCGGGATGTTCTGTGGCTTCGTTTTGTACTTCCTTACCGTGTCCGCAGCGGTGCGCCAGATATTGGATTTCTGGACGCTCGCGGGGGCCAAATGCGCGCGGATACTGATTATTCCGGCCGCCGCGATGGGAAAGAAGCTCAAAAATGTCGCGCAAACGTTAAAAAAACTCTTTTATTTTCGGAGTAAATGGTTTAGAATATTCTATTATAAGTGGGAGTTTGTTCTGATTCGTCGACACCGCAAGGGAGGGACGCCGTTTGCGTACGGAAAAAGGCACAAAGGAAAAGAAAACAAAAAAAGCCGGATTTCTCACCAAAATCGTCCTCGTCGTCCTGCTGGTGTACGCGGGCGTATCCCTGTACACCATTCAAAATCAGATTCGGTCCGCTAAAGATGAACAGGAGAAGCTTGCCGCTCAGGTGGACACGCTTCGCCGTGAAAACGATTCGCTCGCATCCGACATTGCAGACAGCGGCGACCCCGAAAAGCTTCGGGACGTTGCGCGGAGCGAGCTCGGCATGGTCATGCCGGGCGAGCGTGTGTTCTACGATGTGAGCAACTGACCACAGTCCTACTATAAAAAGAGATTCACAAAAAGTGAAGGGAGAAAAATCAAGCCGTTATGGAGTTTGGTGTTGGAAGCATTATTGAGGGCAAGGTAACTGGCATAACTAAATTCGGAGCGTTTGTTTCGCTCGACGGAACCAAATCCGGTCTCGTACATATTTCAGAAATAGCGAACTCATACGTCAATGATATCCACGATTATCTCAAGGAGGGTCAGGACGTAAAAGTCAAGATCATTGCCATAGATGAAAACGGAAGAATAAACCTGTCGATAAAGCGCGCTCTTCCGCCGACTCAGCAGGGCTTCCAGCGCCCGGAGCGACAGGATCGCCCGGAGCGCTCCGGCGGCTATGCCGATGGCGGCAGAACGCCTTACAGAACCTCCGCGCCCAGAAACGGCCGTTTTTCTCAAAGGCCCCAAGCCGCTAAGGAAGCTCCGCCCGCTCCGGACGATTTCGAGGCCAAGCTCAAACAATTTATGACGGTCTCGGACAGCAAGATATCCGATCTAAACCACTATATGGACAAGCGCGGCGGCGGACGCAGACGGAAATAACATTGCCCGATGATGCACAGCCTCTGCTGTGCATCATTTTTTCGCATCATCGCGTTTATGGACGGGCTGCCCCAAAAGGACGAGGCGGCTGCGCACTATCCCGTTTCCCGTGTGCTTTGCGGAACAAAAAAGTGCCGCTCCTTTCGGAGCGGCAATGCGGGTGGGATATTGGAAAGCTTCCTATATAATGATACCCGTTCCCGGAGAAGATGTCCATGGGCGCTTTTGCCGGAAAACCACTATTTTTGCCGAAAAGGAGCGTCATCAGAATGCTTATAGTCAACGGCGTCGTTCTCACTATGGAGGGCAACCCCATTGAAAACGGCTATGTGGCCTTTGAAAACGGAAAGATAACCTCTGTCGGAGCGATGCCGGACGCGCCCGGAGCGGATACGCCCGGAGCGGACGGGATTTTCGACGCGCGCGGCGGATACATTCTGCCCGGATTTGTCGACGCTCACTGCCACATCGGCATAAGCGGAGACAGCTTTGAGTCCGACGACTGCAACGAGATGACCGACCCCGTGACGCCCCAGCTCCGCGCCATAGACGGCGTTAACCCGTTCGACCGTTATTTCGCGGAATCCGCCGCGGCCGGGATAACCTCCGTCATGACGGGGCCCGGAAGCGCGAACGCAATAGCCGGCAGCTTCATAGCCATGAAGACAGTCGGAAGGCGCGCGGACGAGATGGCGCTGCTTCCCGAGGCCTGCATGAAATTCGCACTAGGCGAGAACCCGAAGATAACATACAGCGAAAAACACGAGACGCCGACGACCCGCATGGCCACCGCAGCGCTCATACGCGAAGCTCTGAACAAGGCGCGCGAGTACGGCGAACGGCTTCGCCGCGCGGAGGTCGACTTAGGCGAGGACGCGCCCGATTACGACGCCAAGAGCGAGGCCCTGCTGCCCGTGCTCCGGCGCGAAAAGCCCGCGCATTTCCACGCGCACCGCGCGGACGATATACTTACAGCGATACGCATAGCGAAGGAATTTAACCTCGACTACGTCATCGTACACGGCACGGACGGCCACCTTATCGCGGATATTCTCGCAGAAGAGGGCGCGCGCGTTATAACAGGCCCGCTGATGACGGACAGGAGTAAGCCGGAGCTATATAACCAGACTCTTAAAAATCCCGGCATACTCGCCGCCGCGGGGGTCAAGGTCGCGATATGCACCGACCACCCCGAGACGCCGCTCGAATATCTGCCGCTCTCCGCGGCTATGGCTGTAAAAGCCGGAATGGACGAAAACGAGGCGCTGCGCGCGATAACGATAAACGCCGCCGAAATAGCCGGGATAGCCGACCGCGTCGGCTCACTGAAGCCCGGCAAGGACGCCGATATAGTCGTTATGACTGGCAGCCCGTTTTCGATAGACAGTAAAATACAGGCCGTGTACATAGACGGAAAAAAGATTTGAGGTGTAGCCCATGCGCGATATTTCATGCGTACAGATAACCGCCGCCGTAAAGCAGCTCTGCATCAGCGCCAACTGCCTTCTCCCCTCCGATATGCGCAATGCGCTGCGCGAAGCCGAAGTGCAGGAGGCCTCGCCCGTCGGCAAGTCAATACTCGGCGACATCGTGAACAACTTTTCTCTCGCCGACGAAGAGCTGCTCCCGATATGTCAGGACACCGGCATGGCCGTGTTCTTTGTCGAGCTCGGCCAGGAGGCGCACATCACGGACGGCTTCCTCGAAGACGCGATAAACGAGGGCGTGCGCCAGGGCTACGTTCAGGGCAAGCTGCGCTGCAGCGTCGTCGCCGACCCGATAAGGCGCGGCAACACCGGCGACAACACGCCCGCCGTGATACATATAAAGCTCACAAAGGGCGATATGCTCCGCATCACGATAGAGCCCAAGGGCTTTGGAAGCGAAAACATGAGCGTGCTAAAAATGTTCAAGCCCTCGGCGTCTGCCGGGGAGATAGAGGATTTTATCGTCTCAGCCGTTGAAAACGCCGGCTCGAACCCATGCCCGCCCATAGTACTCGGCGTCGGGCTCGGCGGAACGTCCGAGCAGGTGATGCTGATGGCGAAGCACGCGCTGCTTCGCGGCGTTGGCGAGCCGAGCGAAGACCCGTTCTACGCCGACATGGAACACAGGCTCTTAAAACGCATAAATAAACTCGGCATAGGCCCTCAGGGACTCGGCGGCCGCACGACAGCGCTCGCCGTGCACATTGAGACCGCGCCGACGCACATCGCGGGGCTTCCCTGCGGGCTCAACATGAGCTGCCACGTGCTGCGCCACGCGACGACACTGCTTTAGCCTCAAAAGTTTTGACTTCTGAGAGATGAATCTGTTTTCCGCCGCGGCGGAGACAATCTTAGAGCTCTGGCGGAGGATCTTATGCTTTTTGACAAAAACGATCTCGGCGAATGGGCAGAGCCCCTCGCCGGAGAATTTGAAAAACCTTATTTCTGTGCGCTGCGCGAAAACGTCGGTGCCGCCTACGAAAGCAGCAGGAATGTCTATCCCCCGCGCGGGGATCTGTTCCGTGCTCTGCGGCTGACGCCGCCGGAAAACGTGCGCTGCGTCATTGTCGGGCAGGACCCATATCACGAGGCCGGGCAGGCCAACGGGCTGAGCTTTTCCGTTGCGCGCGGCGTCAGACTGCCGCCGTCGCTGCGAAACATTTACAGGGAGCTCTCCTCCGACCTCGGCGTAAGCGCGCCGGCTGACGGAAACCTGACGCCCTGGGCTGAGCGCGGCGTGCTTCTTCTAAACACGGTGCTGACGGTATTCGAGGGCGAGGCGCGCTCCTGCGCCGCTTTCGGCTGGCAGGACTTTACGGACGCGGTGCTGAGGGCAGTGAACGCCCGCCCGCGTCCCGTCGTTTTTATACTCTGGGGCGCCGACGCAAAGCGCAAGGCGGAAAACGCAGGGCTGACCTCCTGTCCATATCCGAGGCTCGTGCTCTCAAGCGCGCATCCGAGCCCGCTGTCCGCCTACCGCGGCTTTTTCGGCAGCAAACCGTTCAGCGCCGCAAACGATTTTCTCGTTTCGCACGGTGAGAGCCCCATAGACTGGAAAATTGTCTGATTTTCTCTTTTCAATATGCTGCCGGGATGGTATAATAACCATAGGGCGGGAAGGATGAACCAAACGCCCTCCCGCTCCATCGCAAATGAAAGGAGCAACGGATATGAAATTTACATTTGCAACAAAGAAGACTCCGCTTAACGACTCCATCAAGGACTATGCCGAGAAAAAAATCTCAAAGCTCGACCGCTACTTCAGAAGCGAGGCGGAGGCGAACGTAACGTTCTCCGTTGAAAAGGGAAATCGCTGCGTGGTCGAGGTTACCATCCGCGGCGGGAACACGCTCTTTCGGGCGGAGGAAGAAGCTCCCGACGGAAATATGCACGGCGCGATAGACGCCGCGCAGAGTTACATCGAGCGCCAGATACGCAAAAACAAGACCCGCCTTGAAAAGAGACTGCGCCAGGACGCCTTCGAGCCATCTGCCGACGACGCCGATGTGCCCGAGGAAAAGGAATTCGATATCATTCGCAAAAAGCACTTCGCAATAAAGCCCATGATGCCCGAGGAGGCTATACTCCAGATGAACCTTCTCGACCACACGTTCTTCGTCTTCCGCGATTCCGAGAGCAACGCGCTCTCCATCGTCTACCAAAGGAAGAACGGCGGCTACGGTCTTATAGAGACCGACGACGTGCAGTAAATGACATATATAACGAGAGCCCGCCCAATTTGGGCGGGTTCTCTGTTTTTCTAAAAAGCCTCGCAGAGTTTCGCCGCCGGAGCAGCGAAATAAATCCCAATCATTTTCGGGCGCGGCGTGTACGTGCACGAAAATACTTATCGGGCTGCAAGCGTCGAACCGTCCGCCGTAGGCAGCGGCGAGGCGCGCGGCAGTCTGCAAACCCACTTGTCGGGAAAGACGTTTCGCCTTTCCCGACAACCTCAGAGCCCTCCCAATTTGAGCGGCTTCTCTGTTTTTTGCCGCTGTACAGGTTTTATTTGGTTCTTGACCGAATAAAACTACGGGGGTAAAATTTATGTATGATCCGGCGGAGCCCTCTCCGGCGTTCATGGAGGTCAGATATTGAAAAAGACTATTGCCGTTTTCGCGCTCGTTTTCGCGCTGCTCCTCCCGACCCCGGCATTCGCCGCGGGGAGCACGGACAACTATACGCGGACCAAAACATACTCAAATCAGTTTTCCGACGTTTCGTCAAGCTCCATATTTTATTCCAACATCGCCGCGCTCTACGAGTACGGCCTCTCCGTTGGCAAGGGCGGCGGGCTGTTCGGTATAAACGACAGCGTGACCGTCGGCCAGGCCGCGACTTTTGCCGCGCGAATACGCAGTCTTTACGAGACCGGCGACGCCGAGGCCGGCGCTTCGCAGTACTCGGAAAGCGGCGGAGCCTGGTATACGCCGTATTTCCTCTATCTTGAAAACGAGGACGTGATCGGCACCGAACTCGATTCCGCCGCCGCAAAGCCCGCCACGAGAGCGCAGGTCGCGCACATACTCGCTAACACTTTGCCGGACGACGCTCTGCCCGATACGAACGCCTCGGCCGTGAACGAGGGCTACGCGACCGGCAAATTTATAACCGACGTTACCTCCTCGACCGAATACTCTTCGGACATCGTGGAGCTTTACAGGCTCGGCGTCTCGAACGGAAACGACTCCACCGGCAACTTCTACCCGGCGGACACGATAACGCGCGGCGAACTCTCCGCCATGCTGACACGCATGATAGACCCGACGCTCCGCGTCACCATCAAATGGGATGTCGCCGCGGCGATGAGCGCCGCAGGCACGACCTTCGGCGACCTCGTCTTTGAAGATACCACTTACACAGCCGCGCCGACTACCGAAGCGGAAGTGCTCGGCGACGTCAACAATATGCTTGCGGCGGAGAAAAGCACTCTGCTGCTCAAGTACAACTCGCGCATCACCCGGGACTTTATCAGCAGCCTCATGCAGCTCGCTCTTGAGTGCGTCCAGCGCTCAAGCGAGCAGTGCTACAACAGTGTAGACGCCTCCTGGAGCGAGTACTCCGGCATCGTGAATCTGACTTTCTACTCATCCAACGCGACGAGCGACCAGACCTCGGCCTACCGCAGCTACACGCTCGCTTCCGCCATAGCCGTGCACGACGAGCTGTGGGAAAACGGCAGCATAACGTCCGACATGACCGATATGCAGAAGGCGCGCGTCTACTTCGACTGGATATGCAAAAACTGCAGCTACTCGGACTCCGACGGCGAAATATGCCATCTCCCCTACTCTCTATTCAAAAACGGACGCGCTGTCTGCGACGGCTACACCGGGGCTTATAACCTGCTGCTAAAGCTCGAAGGCATAGAATGCTACACGCTGACGAACGATGACCACGCCTGGACAGTGGCCACGCTCGACGGCACCGACTATCATATCGACACGACCTGGGGCGATCAGGTCTCCTACATAAATTACTCGTTTTTCGCCATGAGCGAGCAGACGTCCCGGAATTATCACAACTGGTAAAAAATACTGCCGCGTTCTATCCGGACAAGTAAAACGCTATAAGCTCCGGAGCCGCTTTAAGCGGCTCCGGAGCTTTTTTCATATTTGCGCATACTATTACAGCTCAAGCAGGAATCTCGTCACGTTCACTATGGCATCTGACGAGCGTCGCGTCGGGAACATCTGGAACACGTGCCACATTTCGGGGCTGACCTCGAACCGGCAGGTCACGCCGGCACGAAGCAGCTTTGCACCGAGCGCTTCGGAATCGGAATAAAGTATCTCGTTCGCTCCGACCTGGACAAGCGTCGGCGGAAGGCCTTCAAGCCCGGCAAAAAGCGGAGAAAGATACGGGCTTCTGAGGTCGCTTCCGCGCGCATAGGCAGAGCGCACGGCCTCGATATACTCGACCGTGAGCACGGGGTCTATCTCCGCGCGCTCGCGGTACGAGTCTCCGCTCATCGTCATATCCGTCCACGGCGACATAAGCACAAGCGCGCGCGGCAGCGATTTCCCGGCGTCACGGAGGCGAAGCGCCAGCACGAGAGCCAGATTGCCCCCGGCAGAATCGCCGGCGACGACCACGTCCCCGGCAGCCAGACCGCCGAGCATCAGATAGTTCCACGCCGCTTCCGCGTCCTCCACGGCCGCGGGATACGGATGCTCCGGCGCAAGGCGGTATTCAAAGCTGAGCACGTCGTAGCCCGTGGCTAACGCCAGCTTCGCCGCGAGCACCTGCGAATAGCCGAGGTTCCCGCTCGTATAGCCTCCGCCGTGACAGTAAAGTATCGCGCGCTTATCCCCATGAGGCCGCTTTAGCTGCGTCCACTCGGCGGCCATGCCGTTCATATCAAAGCGCGTGACCGTGAGTCCGGCCTTCGGTGCGGCGAGCCGGCCTATTATCTCCTGACCCAGCCGCTGACGCTCGAGCTCGGGGGCGGTCATCGCGTCCGGCGTCGCCACGCTGTGCAGGGCCTTGAACGCAAGCATCATCGGGTCCATACGACGGACTTCCGACGAGGCGGTTTTGCTGCGTTTAATTTTTGCCGGTTTCAGTCCCATATAAATTCTCCATCGTTCATTGTTTTGTAAATGGTATCATAAAATGCCGAAAAAGGGAATACCCAGGGAGAAACCGGCGCGTTTATTGCGGGAAAGCCCAAGCTGTGGTACAATTACCGCAAAGCAATTTTCGCTGCGATTACCAAAAAAAGCAACAAGGAGGAACAGCATGGAAAAAAAGCCGGGGCGCTGGTACAAAATGGACAGCGCGGGCATACTTTATTCCGCGATCCAGAGCGAGGAGTATTCCTCCGTCTACCGTTTTTCCGCCGTGATGTCGGCGAAGGTCGACACCGCCGCGCTCCAGCGCGCGATAAGTATTACCATGCCGCGTTTCCCCGTATTTGCCGTAAGGATAAAGCGCGGTGCATTCTGGTATTATATGGAGCCGAACACTGCCCCCGGACCGTTTCTCAGAGAGGATGTGTCCGACCCGTGTCAGCCGTTCAGATTCCACGAGGCCGGCGGTTGGCTCGTCCGCTTTTATTATTACGACCGCCGCATCTCGATAGAGGCGTTTCACGCGCTGTCCGACGGAGTCGGCGCGCTCGTGTTTTTCCGTGCGCTGCTGGCTGCGTATCTACGTGAGGTCGGGATAGACGTACCTCCCGGAGACGGGGTGATAGACACAGCTGAAGCTCCCCGGGCCGCCGAGCGCGAGGATGCCTACGTGCGCTATTCCGGAACCTATTCCTCTTCGCTTAAACATTTCTCAAGAGCCTATCTCAATATCGGCACGGCGGAACCTTTTTATACGTTCCACGTTACGATGGGGTTTTCTCCTCTTGACGCGACGCGCGCGGCCGCGAAGCGGCACGGCGCTTCGCTGACCGAATATCTTGCCTCGGTCATGATATATGTCATACTCGAAAAACAAAAACGCGAGTGCAGGCGCAAGCCGCGCCCGGTGGCGCTTGCGGTGCCGATAAACCTGCGGCCTTTTTTCCCCACCGAGACGCTGAGGAATTTTATAACGACCGTGCGGCCGTCGGTAAACCCAAGGCTCGGCGATTATACGTTCGACGAGATAGTCTTGCAGGTACGCCACTACATGAAGCTACACATAAACGCGCAGGAGCTGCGCGCCGATTTTACCAGGAACGTACGCTTCACAAAAACGCCGGTGCTGAAGATCGTCCCGTCGTTCATCAAGAATCCTCTGATGGCGCTTAGCTACTGGCTCGTCGGCGTGCGCCCCTATTCCGGGACGCTGACAAATCCCGGAGCTTTCAGTGTTCCGGAGCCGATGCGGCCGCATATAGAGCGCATGGAGGTCATCCTCGGCCAGTCCACGGTGCCGCGGTGCAATTGCGCCGTCATCAGCTTCGGCAACACGCTTGAGATAACCTTTGCGGGGACACAGAAGGAGACAGACACCGAACGCGATTTTTTTAGGTTCCTCGTCGAGGATGGGATACCCGTTGAAATAGAAAGCAACCGCAATATGATAAAAAGGAATGGGGATGAGTAAATGTCGTACTGTGTGCGCTGCGGAGTAAAGCTCAACAGCGGCGCAAAAAAATGTCCGCTGTGCGGCACGAGAGTCTGGGAGCCGGAGGAGAATCCCGATGAACCGTCGTATTTTGCGACGAAAAGTCCCGAAGTCGAGCCAGAGTCCAAGTTCGCCGCCGGACTGCTGCTGACGGCCATGTTCGGTTCCGCGATGCTGTGCTGCGCGGTGCTCAACCTTGTTTTGTGGAGAACGCATCCGTGGGCGCTGTACGTTATCGGAGCGGGTGCGATGCTTTGGATAATCCTCGCGCTTCCGATGCTGACGCAGAAGATACCCGCCTTTCTGCGGCTGCTGCTCGACGTGTGCTCAGCCGCGCTGTATATATATCTTATATCACTCGACATCGGCGGCGCGCGCTGGTTCTTTTCTCTCGCGCTGCCTCTGCTCGCGGTCATATGCGTTGTCGTATTCGTTCTCGGCTTCCTGCTGCGCGGTCACCGGCGCTCGATACTGACTTCCGCCGCGCTGACGATAGGCGCCGGCGGTATAACGGCGCTCGGCGTTGAGTTTTTGACCGACCGTTTCCTTTACGGCGCATACGCGCCGGGCTGGTCGCTCGTCGTGCTTATAGTATGCGTCGGAATGGTGATACCTCTCATAATAATCCGCCGCGTTCCCGCGCTTCGCGAGGAAGTGCGCCGAAGATTCAGCCTGTAAAATGCGTTTGGTGGTAATATATGGAAAATTGCAGGATTTTTATAGTTGAGGACGACGCCGTCATCTCGCGCGTGATACAAGAGCATCTCTCCGGCTGGGGCTACGACGCCAGATGCGCCGCGGATTTTTCACTCGTGCTCTCCGAGTTCGCGGAGTTTTCTCCGCAGCTTGTGCTGCTCGACGTATCGCTCCCCTTTTTCAACGGCTACCACTGGTGCGTGGAGATGCGCAAAACGTCGAAGGTTCCGATAATTTTTATCTCCTCAGCATCGGACGGAATGAATATAGTCACGGCCATGAACATGGGTGGCGACGATTTCATAGCCAAGCCTTTCGAGCTTTCGGTGCTGACGGCGAAGATCCAGGCGCTGCTGCGCCGTACCTACGATTTCGGCGTTCCGGCCAATATAACTGAACTAGGCGGGGCTGCGCTCAATCTCTCCGACGGGACGCTGACGGCTGGCGGACAGGTCATTGAGCTGACAAAAAACGAGTCACGCATACTCGCGCTGCTCGCCGAGAACAAGGGGCGGATAGTCAGCCGCAGTGCGCTTATGACGCGGCTTTGGGAGTCCGACGAGTTCATCGACGAAAATACACTTACGGTCAACATTGCAAGGCTTAGGAAAAAACTGGAGACCGCCGGGCTTCCCGACCTTATAAAGACGAAAAAGGGAAGCGGCTATATGGTGGGGTGAGAAAATGCTGCGGTCGTATCTGAAGCGTGAATACAGGCTTGCTCTTTTTCCGCTGCTGTTCGCGGCGGTATTCGCCGCGGTGTTCGTGCTCTACGGGTTCCCCGCCGAGCCCGCGCTCTATGCGCTCGCATTGTGCCTTGCGGTATGGGGCGTGTCGTTCGCGTTTTCATTCCACGCCTACGCGCGCCGTAGCGTGGAGCTCAAGCGGCTTACACGGTGCGCTTCCGATGCCGAGCTTTCGCTTCCGAAGCCGTCCGGCGCTCTGGAGGCCGATTATCAGGAGCTTGTCCGCGCGCTGTGCGCGGACAGGGCGCGCCTTGTCGGAGCCGCTGAGGAAGACCGGCGAAATACCCAGGATTACTACACGCTCTGGGCTCATCAGATAAAAACGCCGATAGCCGCAATGCGTCTTCTGCTTGAAAAATCCGAATGCGCCGAAAAGGATTTCATCTCCGCCGAGCTTTTCAAAACGGGCGAATACGTCGACATGGCTTTGTCCTACGTCAGGCTCGGCAGCGACAGTTCGGACTACGTCCTGCGGCGCTGCGCCCTCGACGACGTCGTTCGAGGAAGCATAAGGAAATACGCGCGGCTGTTCATCCTCAAAAACGTCTCAGTGCGCTTCGAAGAGACGAAACGCTCGATACTTACTGACGAAAAATGGCTTGCCTTCGTCGTCGGACAGCTTTTGTCAAACGCCGTGAAATACACGCCATCCGGGGGCTCGGTGCACATATACGGCGACGGTCATACTCTCGCGGTCTCCGACAGCGGAATAGGCATCAGCGCCGAGGACCTGCCTCGCGTATTTGAAAAGGGCTTTACCGGCCTCAACGGTCGCGACGACAAAAAAGCGACCGGCATCGGTCTGTACCTCTGCAAAAGCGTGCTCGAAAAGCTCGGCTGCGGCATAACGATAACGTCGGCGCCGGGACGCGGAACGATAGCGCGAATCGAGATCCCCGACAGGCCGCTCGCGACGGAATAAATGTATTTTTAAAAAGTTCGCGAGGCTGATTCTGCCTTACAAAAATGTAAGATGCCGAGCCGGAATGTAAGCCAAATCCATGGCTCGCATCCCGGCTTGCTGTTATGATGTGTTCATATAACAAAGGAGGAAAAATTATGCCGCTTCTTGAAGTGAACCATCTTAAAAAGGTATATACAACGCGCTTTGGCGGAAACCAGGTCGAAGCCCTGAAAAATGTCAATTTCTCCGTTGAGAACGGCGAGTACGTTGCCATTATGGGCGAGTCCGGCTCCGGCAAGACAACGCTTCTGAACATACTCGCCACCCTCGATTCGCCGACCGGCGGAACCGTTACGCTCGGCGGGAAAAATTTCAGCGAGATATCCGAGCGCGAGAAGGCGGCGTTCCGCCGCGATAACCTCGGCTTTGTGTTTCAGGATTTTAACCTGCTCGACACGTTTTCGCTGCGCGACAACATCTTTCTTCCGCTTGTGCTGTCCGGCAAGGATTACCAGTATATGGAAAAGCGCCTGCGCCCGCTTGCGGGCAGGCTTGGCATAACCGACCTGCTCGACAAGTTCCCCTACGAGGTCTCCGGAGGTCAGAAGCAGCGCGCCGCGGTCGCCCGGGCTCTTATCGGCGATCCGCAGATACTGCTTGCCGACGAGCCCACGGGAGCGCTGGACTCAAAATCCGCAGAGGGACTGCTGCGCCTTTTCAGCGAGGTTAACGCATCGGGGCAGACGATACTTATGGTCACGCACTCGGTGCGTGCGGCGAGCTGCGCGGGACGCGTGCTGTTTCTGCGCGACGGCGAGGTGTTCCATCAGCTCTACCGCGGGGAAAGCGAGAGCGCGGAGATGTTTGCAAAGATATCCGATACGCTTACGGTCATAGCCCAGGGCGGTGATATCGGTGCGTAAAGGCGGATTTTACCCAGGATTTGCGGCGCAGAATATAAGAAAGAACGGGAAATACTATCTCCCCTATCTTCTCGCCGCCTCGCTCTGCGTCGCGATGCTGTATACCATATTTTTTCTGAACGACAACGGCGGCGTCTCCGAGCTTCGCGGAGCGGTGTACGTTCAGACGTTTCTCAGCCTCGGCATAGGAATCATAACGATATTTTCGGCCATCATCATCTTTTACACCAACGGCTTTCTTATGAAGCGGCGGCGCACGGAGATAGGCCTTTACAGCGTGCTCGGCATGGAAAAACGCCACATCGCGCGGCTTATGCTGTGGGAGACCATCTACGCGGCGCTTATCGCGATAGCCTGCGGAAGCGCGGCGGGAATTCTGTTTTCAAAGCTCGCTCTGCTGCTGCTTTTGAAACTGCTCGGCGAGACCGTGCCATTCGGATTTGAGATCGCCTGGGGCGGGCTTTTATGGACGGCGATAATATTCGCGGTGATTTTCCTGCTCTGCCTCGCCTCCAATCTCCGGCGCGTCGGTACATCGAAGCCGGTCGAGCTGCTCCACAGCGTGAACGAGGGCGACAGGGAACCGAAAACTCGCTGGTTCGCGGCGGTCGTCGGCGCGATCACGCTCGGCGCCGGCTATGTCATCGCTCTGCGCGTGAGCGCGCCGAGCGAGGCGCTCCTTATGTTTTTTGTGGCGGTCTTACTGGTAATAATCGGCACCTACCTGCTGTTCACCGCGGGAAGCATCGCCATACTCAAGGCGCTGCGGAAAAACAAAGCGTACTACTACAAGACAAGCCATTTCACATCCGTCGCCGGGATGCTTCACCGCATGAAGCGAAACGCAGCGGGGCTCGCGTCCATATGCATACTCTCGACGATGGTGCTAGTGACCGTTTCGACCACGGTGTGCCTTTATCTCGGCACCGAGGAGACCATAGACAGGATTTATCCGCGTGACTTTCAGATAGTGATGGCCGAGGCCGACGAAAACGCCATGAACTCCGCCCTCGCCTCCGCCGAAAAAATTGCGGAGAATAATGGGATAACGCTGACGGACGTCGCTTGCGTCCGCTATTACGCAGGCGATGACACCATGAATGTGAATCAGGAGGCCGGCGACGCACTCAAGGTAAACAGCGACGGCGGCCTTGTCTGGGCAACCGGCGACGAGACCACCCTTCCGGCGGCCTACGTCGGCTTCAATCTGGACGGGGACATCCCGGACAATTTCGGCGACGACATTTTGGAGGGAATGGAAAGTCCCTACACCTATAAATGGGCCAATTACAGGGATCGCGCGAGCAATGCCGCCGACCTTCATTCCGTGACCGGAGGGTTCCTGTTTATGGGGCTTTATCTCGGGCTGCTGTTCCTCATCGCCACGACGCTGATAATTTATTACAAGCAGGTTTCCGAGGGCTACGAAGACGCCGTCGGCTATCGTATAATGCAGCAGGTCGGCATGAGCCGCGCCGAGGCGCGCGTCAGCATCGGCGGTCAGATACGCGCCGTGTTCCTTCTGCCCATAGCGGCGGCGGCCGTGCATATTGTCTTCGCGTTCAACATGATAGCGAAGCTGCTCGAAATATTTTCGCTGACGAACGTGGGGCTGTTCGCGCTGTGCAACCTGTTTACGCTGCTCGTGTTTGCCGCGATATACACCGCCGTCTACCTCGCGACCGCGCGGGCTTATTACAGAATAGTGCGGGTCTCGGACTGACAGATACCTATGCGCGGCAGCAATATGGTGCTTTTTAACAACATTCTTTATATTTTTTCTCCGTTTTCACAGGCTTTTGCCCATGTTCAGTTCATTCTTTATTAACAAATTGGAGTTATCCTATGTTATAATGTTCTTTATATGGCCGCAGGTCGGGCGCAGTGACGCTGCCCGCGCCGTACTTGGTGCAGATATAACATATTTTTGTCGAAAGGCGAAAGGATTGACCGCATGAAAAGAATGACCTGCTTTTTGCTGGCTGCCGCTATGTGTTTTGGGGCGTTGGCCGGCTGCGGGAACAGCGGAGAGAAACAAACTGCAGAAGCGTCCGCGTCAATGACGAAGGCGGCGCCCGATACGACGGCAATAGATGCTTTGTCCATATGTCTTCCAGAGGGAACTGACGAGAGCGTTCTTGCCGATGGCGGAGCCTGCGACTCGTTTTCGCAGGTCTTTGCATCCAAGCTCGCCGAGGAGGGCTACAATGTCGGCAACATCCAGTTCTCCATAAGCACGTCGGCCTCGGCCACCTGTGAAGCTCTTGCCGCGGGAACAGTCGACCTCACCCTGCTTCCGGCGAGCCAGTATCTGTCCTACGCGGACAGCATAGACGTCATACTCGCGGCGACGCAGAGCAAGCTGACGAGCGACGGGACTCTTGCAAAAAAATGGAACGGTTCGGCCAGCGCTCCCGAGGCGACCGACGAGCAGGTGCCCTACGGGCGCACGCTCATATGCGCTACAAGCTCCGAGTACGGAAAGGAGCTCGCGGAGAAGGCTAACAGCGGAAAGGCGATAACCTTCGACGATCTCAGCAAGGCCTCCTGGGCCGTGCTCAAGACCGACACATCCTCCGACTTTATCTATCCCGACCTATGGCTCAGCGCCAATTACGAGAAGACTACGGCCGATCTGCCCAACATAATCACGCTTGACGGATACAGCGCGCTGTTTACGCTGGCGGCCAAGGAGCAGGTCGATATAATAGTCATCGCGGCAGACAAGCGCATGGACTACTCCGAGTGCTGGGACATGGAGCCCACCCATCTCGACATGACGGGGAAAATGGGTCTCGGGAGGAGCGACAGCATATTCGACGCGGTCAACGTAATAGGCGTGACGGAGCCCATATACGGAGACGCCGTCGCGGTGACCGAAGCCGACCCGGAGATATACAACGACTCTTTCATTGCCGCTCTCCGTACGGCGCTGATCGCCATGGCTGACACCGACGAGGGCGAGGCGCTCTATAAGCTCTGCGGCTGCTCCGGATTTGCCGAGGCGGACGCCTCGGATTACTCAAATATTGCAAATCTCGGCCTGACCAGCGGAGAAAGCTGACCACATGACGAAAATCTCGCCGCGAAACGTTTACGTTTCGCGGCGTTTTTGTTATGTAAAAGCGGGAAAAGGCAAAGCGCCTGTCCACGGCTCCGCTTGCCACAGCAGCTTGATGCTCGACGGCTGCCCGCTTTATTCATCTATCTTCAATTTAATATCAGCCCGGCTCACATAAACGCTCCCGGCTCCGCATAGGATATTGCAGCACAAAACAGGGAGTGTTGTGTTTGAAAGGTAACATTGAGGAGCGGGCCTGCACGCTGGCCCAGTACATCATAGAGAACCGGACCACCGTCCGCGCTGCCGCAAAAAAGTTCGGCATCAGCAAATCTACCGTACATACGGTAGTTATAAAATAGAACGTTTTATATGGGCAATAGCATAAGGAAAGAGGACGGGCTGTTTGGCCTGTCCTCTTTTTCTGCAATCGATATTACCACTCGCCAAATGAATTTCGTTTCTAAACTTTATGGATTTTTTAATTTTGGTCCATCATTTTATGATCGACCAAAATTAAAAAATCAAGAAGCGTTGCCTTCATTTCATATCATTTTGTTTGGTCTCCCGCATGAGGTTGAATGTCTGCATCAGGTCCAGCGCGCCGTAGCCCCACTGCGTATTTGGATATAACATCGTCGGACTGCGGCTGCAGCCGCGGATCAGGTATGCACGGATCTGATAGGTGCTCAGCGCTGCGTCGTTACCCTGCACAATGCCCCATTGCAGCATCAGAGCGCTGGCGCCCGCCGTAACTGCCGCGGCCGCGCTTGTGCCGCTCATTGTGCCGTAGCCCGTCGGAAAAATTCCACCGACGTTGACGCCCGGAGCGACCAAGTCGGGCATCATCAGGTTAATCCGTGTCGGCCCCCATGACGAGTTGGAGTACAGGCTTTTATCGCTGACGTTGTACGCGCCGCAGCTGATTGCTCCGACGGCTGTGGATGGATCGGTTACAGTATAATTGGGCGTCGCCTTAAGAAATTCCACACCGGGAGAAGCTAAGCCGGTAAGGGGAAGCCAGGCGTGGAAGGTGCCGTCCAGAATCAGGTCGCCGTACACGGTGATGGTCCAGATGCCCGGAGTGGCGTTCTTTACATTTACGACCGTCAGCTGACCGCCGCTCCCCTCAAGCGGGAAGTAATAGGCAACCCGGACAACTGCCTTCTCAAAAACAAGATTGGTAATGGTGATATCTTCGGATTTCGGAGGGAGTCTGGCAACAAGCTCACCGGTGGGAGAGCGAACGGAAATGGAAATCCGATCGGAGACGGAGTTCCAGATTGACGTGTAAATAGCCGACGATTCGTTGGCGACGGAGATTTCAATATTTTGGGATTCGCCTTTGCCTATAATTTTTCCCTGCGTATGGTGCCTCGCCTGACTTTCGTTTCCTGCCGCGATGCACAGGCATATCCCGACCAGATTGGCGACCTCGCTGAGATACTCATCAAAAACACTGAATCCGTCATGGCTTCCTGAGTTCGTACCGATTCCAAGACAGATGGCGACAGGGCGATTCAGCTCCCGCGCTTTTTTTAGAACATATTCCACACCGATCATGACGGCGGTGGAGCCGAATGCATTCTCCTGTGTTTCCGGCACTGAGAAAAGATCCAAATAGAACGGCCGCGCCTTTTTCAGCTTTACCACCACCAGCTCGGCGTCGGGCGCGGCACCGAGGAAACCGTCGGTTTCGTGTCCCGCCGCCACAGAGGCAAGGAAGGTACCGTGTCCGTCGGTGTCCCGCTGCGGAACGATTTCGTAGGGGTTTTTCGCCTGCAGTGCCTGATTGATCTGCTCGTGCGTGTACTCCGTGCCGATAAAAAAGCCCTCAGGCGCCGTGCCGGCGGTTGACTGGTCGTAAATAGCCTGAATCTTGCTGCTCCCATCCTCATAGCGGAACACCTGCTGTGTATAATCGATTCCCGTATCGACGATGCCGACCAGGACTCCCCGCCCACGCAGATCAAGATAGGGTTGCTGCTGGAGTTCGATAATACCGGAGCTTTCCAGCGCCGGGCGGTCCAGCAACCCCAATACAAGGGACAGCGAGCTCACATAGCTGGTTCCAAGCTGGTTGATAATCGCCGCGAATTCGTTCGCGCTCGAGTAGCAGACCACATACCTTCCGGCCAGAGTCTGCGTTGCAATCACATTTGGGTTTTCTTTTAAAAAAACGTCCAGATCATCGCTGCCCCGGACAATAAAATCCACCGTGTCCGGCGAATTGATAAATTCCTTCAGCTGCTCCTCGTTCAATGGAAATGCCTCCTGTCCCGCGGCAAATGCCTACAGTTCACGCATGTGATTAAATGATTGATATAGATTGAGCGATCCATAGCCCCACTGCGGATTCGGATAGGACATGCTCTGCATGCGGTCGCAGCCCCGGATCAGGTAAGCTCGGATCTGATATGTGCTTATGGAGACGTCGTTACCCTGAACGATGCCCCACTGCAGCATCAGCGCACAGGCTCCGGCGGTGATCGCCGCTGCCGCACTGGTACCGCTCATGGTGCCGCTTCCTGTGGGATATATCCCCAAAATCCCAACACCCGGGGCGACCAAATCCGGAGCCATCTGCTCGATCCGCGTGGGCCCCCAGGAGGTATTGAGATACAGGCTGTCGTTTTCGCTGTTATAGGCTCCGCAGCTGATTGCGCCGAACGCGGTCGATGGAACGGTGACCGTATAATAGGGATCCGCCGCGAGAAATTCCACATCTGAGGAGACAAGGCCGGTCAGCGGAAGCCACGCGTGGAAAGCGCCGTCGAGAATGATGTCGCCGTGCATTGTGACAGTCCATATCCCCGGCGGTGCGTCCAGAACCCGCACGGTGGTCAGCTGGCCGCCGCTTCCCTCAAGGGGGTAATAGCAGGCCACGCGGACCTGAGCGCGTTCCAGGAGTAAGTCCGTTATCTGGATGCTTCCGGTTTTGGGCGGAATTCTGTCGATGTATTCGCCGGTCGGCGAAAGGATGGAGACCGACAGCTTGTCGGCCATTGCGTTCCAGATGGATATAATGAAACTGGTTGGCTGGTTGCTGACTTTTACGTCGATGTTCTGACTCTCCCCCTTTGCCGCGATGATCCCTTTTGTATGGTGTCTGGCCTGACTTTCGTTGCCGGCGGCAATGCAAAGACAAACGCCCGTCAGGTTGGCAATTCCGTTTAGATATTCTTCAAAAATGCTGAAGCCGTCGTGACTTCCCGAGTTCGTTCCGATCCCGAGACAGATGACGACCGGGCGGTCAAGTTCTCTGGCTTTTCGAAGTATGTACTCCACCCCGATCATCACTGCGATGGAGGAAAACGCGTTTTCCTGCTTCGCTGGCACCGCGAACAGCTCCATACTATACG
>JAYFRC010000008.1:0-6938 GCA_034926415.1 Oscillospiraceae bacterium | reverse complement strand
TGCGTCAGAGATAGCGCCTCATGTCGTGGGCGAGAGTTTCCTCCATGTCCGACAGCTCGCGGCAGACGTTTTTGGCCTCATCGTCGGCAGCCTTGTATTTGTTGAGATAGCGGTTGAGCGATTTGACGCCCATGTTGCATCCGTCGGTGATTATGTCCGCTATTGTGGCGTCTTTGTCGCCGACCGCGGTCTTGATATCCACCATGGCCGAGGAAATTCCGGCAGCTATCGGGTTGGGAGCCTTGTCGTCGCCGCCGAGGTCAAGGAGCATGGAGTGAATTTTGCTGCCGATTACCGAGTGTTCCGTCTTGCTGTCGGCGAGCGTATTTTTTAAGCTTTTGTCCTTCACTTTTTCGAGAATGTCATCGATGGATGTGACGGCCATCTTTGTTCCGGAATCGCATTCGCGCAGAAGTTCAACTGTATCGTTCATATCGACACCTCACATAGAATTCTTATACTTATATTTTTTACCGCGTGTGGAAGAATATGCGTTCGCGCCGGATTTTTTCCATTTGGCGGCTGTCGCCGCCGTACGGTACGAACTCATAGGCCGCGTGCGGACTGCTCAGGTCGAATACCTCGCGTCCGTGCGCCCACAGCTTCATATGCACCCACGTATTGCAGCTCTCGCGTATGGAGCCAGACATCCGCCCGTGTACCGGAGAGCGGAGCGCGTGTCCATCGCATGACGGAACGGCGTCTATCTCAAGCAGCAGTGATCCCTGGGACAGACGAACGTGTTCGGCCTCCGCGACGTGTATCTTTACGCCGTTGTAGGTCGCGAGGCGGTATTCGCGGTTCCCGTATAATACGGAACAGATGCAGCCTCTGAACCTGAATCCGCCAAACGGAATATCGGCGATGGAAAGCATGACCGAGCAGGGAGCCAGAAAATCATTGCACTGAAGCCACATGTAGGAGCGCGGAAATGATGTGCCGCTGTCTTTTTCGATATAACCTTTTCCGCCGTCGAAGCGGTGAGCGCGGCCGCATATTGTTACCGCGCCGGAAAGAGCGTGGCTCATACTTATTACTCCGTGGCGGCACTCCATGGGAAGATACCTGAACGGGCCCATGACGTCCGAGCCAAGAGTTGAAAAAGCGCCGTAATCTATCCTGCCGCGGACGTCGGGAAGGTCAATCTCAACTCCGCGCCCAGAAAAGGAACAGCCGCCGGCGCGGATGACGTTGTTTTCAACGCTCAGGGAGGGGACGTCGAAACGACGCGAAAAATCTGTGCATATCATCTGGACGAACGCGCCGCTCGAGGCTTTGCCGGGGATAAAGGAAAGCATATCACCGCCGAGCTGGTGCTTAAAATACCAACCCTCGAAAAAATCATTTCGCATTGAAGTCCCTCATTGCGGGATTGTCAATAAGCCTGCCGCGCTCATCGAAACGCGAGCCGTGACAGGGGCAATCCCAGCTGCGTTCGGCGGGATTCCACTTAAGGGCACAGCCGAGGTGAGGGCAGCGTTTTGGAATAGGCGTGATGAAGTCGAGAAACGTCGTGCTCATGTTTACCGTGAGCTGGCCGGTAAGCATGCTTCTGTCCGGCGTGAAGGCGGGGGCGTATCTGTTTTTGCGCCCGAGGGCCATATCGGTAAGGATCTCGGCCGCCGCCATGGAGGAGGTCATGCCCCAGAGATTGAAGCCCGCCGCGACGTAGATTTCAGGCATTGTGGGACTGTACGCGCCTATATAGGGCACGCCGTCGAGACTTACGCAGTCCTGGTTCGCCCAGCGGTATTTTTCGCGGGCTCCGGGGTAATTCCGGTGCGCGAAGTCGAGCACGGCGGCAAAGCCGCCACCCTTCTCGCCGGTGCGGTGGTCGCCTCCGCCTATGAGAAGCAGGTTTGCGTAGTTTCGAAGATATACTCCGTTGGCAGCCACGTCCTCGATTGTGCAGCCGAGCTCCGATGCGTTTTCAAACGCGACGACATACGAACGCTTTTGATAAAGCTTCATAAAATAAAGGCCGCGGCTGTTTATGAACGGGAAATGAGTCGCAATAATTATCCTGTTTGCCTTTATATTTCCGTGCCGTGTCACGGCCGTCGTGCCGTCGAGCTTTTCTACAAAGGTGTTTTCAAAGATGTTTAGCCCGGCGGCCGCGCCGTACAGGAATTTGAGCGGGTGGAACTGGGCCATTCCCGGAAATTTTACAGCCCCGGAAACGGGAAAGGGGAGCGGGGTCGACGTCGTAAATTCCGCGGAAAAACCGAGAGAGCAGACGGCCTTCGCCTCTCGTTCCATGATTACGGCGTCGCGAAGCGAGTACATGAACGACGGCCTTTCCTCAAAGTCGCAGCCGATGCTTGCGGAAAGCTCACGAAAGCGTTCGACGGCGCGGATATTGGCTTTGAGGTAAAGCGCTGCTTTGTCGGCGCCGAACCGCTTTATCATGTCCTGATAAAGCGTGTCGTGCTGAGCCGTCAGGACTGCAGTAGTACCCTTCGTGATACCGCCGCCGATGGCCTTGGCCTCGGCGAGAACGCAGTCAATTCCCGCCTCTCGGAGCAGCCGCGCGCACAGCACTCCGGCCATACCGCCTCCGATGACCAGCACGTCGGTGCTTATGTCGCCGTCGAGCGTCGGAAACCGCGGCGGTGTAGTTGCTTTTGTCCAGAGAAAATCCATTATTAACGCCTCCGTTTCCGTTAGTATCTGCCGTTTTAGGCAAAATATAGGACGGAGAGGAAAATAAAGCCGCGCATCTATTGACAAACTAATGTAATTAGTTTAATATGTATTCACAGTAGTTTTGAGGGGAGGCCCGGCATGAGCACAAAAAAAGGGCTGGATTCACAGACGATCCTGAACGCAGCGGCGGAGCTGGCCGAAGAAAAGGGCCTTGAAAATGTTTCGCTGCTTCAGGTCGCGGAAAAACTCGGCGTAAAATCGCCGTCGCTGTACAATCATCTGAGCGGATTGCAGGAACTCTCATCGGGTATTGCGAAGCTTGCCATAGACAGGCTTGAAGATGCCGTCCGCAGCGCAGCGGTCGGCCGGTCAAAAGAAGATGCTTTGATGGCTGTTGCTTCGGCATACCGCAAATTTGCGAAAGAAAATCCAGAACTCTATAAAGCGATTCTGAGATTTCCTGATTATGACGACAGCAGTGTTCAGGAAGCCGGCCATGCCGTTGTCCGTATTTTGTACCGGGTGATGGAACCATATCGCTACAGTAAAGAAGAAACGATCCATTTTGTCCGGGGCTTCCGCAGCGCGCTTCACGGCTTTGTTTCACTTGAAGAGGCCGGCTTCTTTCAAAGTACCGAAGCGGATGTGGATAAAAGCTATGAACGGCTCGTTTCGCGCCTTATAGCAACTTTAAATACAGAAGAAGATGCTTAAGAATGTACCAATATATTGCGTTGCCTATCGTGGGATTTGTGGTAGGCTTGCTGATCATTTCGCTCGGAGGCGGAGGCGGAGCCGTTTATGTAGGGATTCTGACCGTATTCTTTAATATCCCGCCCGGCATCGCGGCGTCAACTTCCCTTGCAACCACGATTCCCACCACGGCGGTGGGGACTTTCAGCCATTGGAAAGCCGGAAATGTGAACTGGCGTTTCGGGCTTACCATGCTGATAGGCGGAGTTGTCGGCTCCGTCGTAGGTTCACTGTGTTCCGGATTTCTTCCGGAGAGCCTGTATAACAAGGTGACCGGAGCGATCCTGCTCCTGCTCGCTGTGCAGATGCTTGCTTCATACATAAAGAAAAAGAGGAATGGTGACATTGCACAGAGCGCTGAGCAATGCAATAAGAGGTCTGACACTGTTAAGGCAGTCTGCTTTGGAATTCTTGGCGGGATAATGTCCGGACTCGTCGGGCTCAGCGGCGGCGGTCCGATTATTGCAGGGCTCATGATCCTTGGATGTCAGGCGCTCGAAGCGGTAGGAACCTCTGTCCTTGTGCTGTTTGGCATAGCCGTTACAGGATTTGTCACACATCTTGGAATAGGGAGTATCGACTGGAAACTCGTGGGGCTTCTGACTATCGGTACGGTTTGCGGTGCTTTTGTCGGTCCGGTTCTCCTTAAACGGATAGATAAGAAAAAGCTGGAAAAGGTTCTCCAGCCTGTCCTTTTCATTATGATTGTGATCATGGGCGGAATAGAAATGCTTAAATGACCAATGTAGAGTACCATTTTGTTATGCTGTGAAATTGAGCGGAAATCAGTTTCCGGACAATTGTATAGTTAATGTTTACTACCATGCGAAAAGGGAGTGCCGCATTTGCGGCACTCCCTTTTGAGGTTTAGACTATATATTCAACAAATCTCTCCAGCATGACTGAGGCCTCGGCTCTTGTCGCAGTACCATGCGGGACAAAGTTTCCGCCTCCGCGGCCCGTTATGATGCCGGTGCTCTGGCAGTACAGGGCGGCGTTCTTTGCCCAGCTTGAAATGTTTCCGGCGTCGGGGCAGCTAAGCTCGGTGTCCATACCGTACGGCAGGACGTTGAGGAAATCCGCGAATCGGTACAAAATAACCGCCGCCTCTTCGCGGGTAATCTCCATATCCGGCTCGAAGAGACCTCCGCCCGTGCCTCCGGCGATGCCGTTTTCAAAGGCCCAGTCCACGTATTTCCCGTAATAATCGCTGTAATCGCAGTCGGTGAAAGCATGTTCTTCGGCGGGCGCAATGTCACCGTAACTGCGCTCGTACAACCGTCCGATGACCGTCGCGAACATCGCTCTAGTCATCCCGGTATTGGGTAAAAACCTATCGTTTCCGGTACCGTTGAACAGCTCGCGCTCCGTTACGAAATTGATATAATTTTCTGCCCAGTAAGAGCCGGTGTCCGAAAAGTTCTTGGGATTTTTCTTGAACAGTACGGTCATACCATCAGGAGCGACATATTTGCCGTTCGCCGCAAACCCGATGAATACATCAGCACCGTTGCCGTCGACATAGTACGGAAGGCCTGCTGTCTCGTCATAAGTGTCAGTGTCGCTGACGACCAGGGCGTAGGGCGAGAATTCCGTGGCCTTGAATACAAGATACCAAACTCCGTTTACCTGCTTGCGCTGAGACGCAAGCGTCGTAACAGTTCCGCCGCTGGACTTGTGCATGACTAAAAGCTGATCTTTCACATCAAGCAGCTCGTCGGGTATCGGAAGGGATATGGTCACGGCGTAGCCGTCGTTCGGTTCAGTTTTGGTATTAGTTCCTTTGAGATACAGAGAGATATCAAAAGGATAGACCGTGTTACCGATTCCAATACTGAAGTTTGATGCGTCTTCTTCCGTATCCGTGACCTTTATTTCAACAGAGTTGGAAAACGCGTTCTGCATATTAGCTTCCGCCGTAATCTTACCATCGCTGTTGTCAAACAGTTTGCTGCTCGTCTCCGTGACGGTGATGGTTTTATTGCTGATCGCGTCTTCGATAATTGCGTCGTCGTCCGTGATCGTGACCGTGATCTGCTGTGTACCGCTTTCGGTGCCGTTCTCCACCTCGGCAATATCCACTATGACGGTTTCAGCTGTCTCGGCTAGTTCATCGTTGACGGCTGTGATAATCGCCGTGCCCGACGTATTGCCCGCAGCTATCGTAATCGTCGCCGAGGAAACCGTATAGTCCGTCCCGCTTCCCGCCGCGGTGCCGGTATAGCCCAGCGTTACCGTAACGGTGCTGGCTGAGGTACCGGAAAGAGTTGCCGTTACCGTTGCTATCCCGCCGCTTTCCGCTATGCTTGAATTGTCAACGCTAAGCGTAACAGTCGGCGCGTCATCGTTAGTTATTGTGCCTACTCCCTGATTATCTGCAATATTGGCATTTGACGCTTTTGTAAGGTTGAGAAAGAGATTCTCGTTTGGTTCGGTGACCGTGTCGCCCAAGACCGTCACGCTGACAGTCTTGCTCGTGTCTCCGGCAGAGAAGGTGAGCGTGCCGGTTGCTGCCGTGTAGTCCGTCCCGGCCTTTGCCGTGCCGTCCGTCGTTGCATAGTCCACCGTGACCGCCCTGCCGCTAGCCGCCGAAAGTGTTACCGTAAAGGTAAGCGTCGCCGTCCCGGAATTACCCTCCGTTACCGACGCGTCGTTTACGCTGACAGACGGAGCGGCGTCGTTGTCAGTGATTGTGACCGTGATCTGCTGCGTCCCGCTTTCGGTACCGTTTGTCACCCCGGTAATATCCACAATGACGGTTTCGTCCGTCTCGTCGAGCGCGTCGTTGACGGCTGTGATAGTCGCCGTGCCCGACGTACTGCCCGCAGCTATCGTAATCGTCGCCGAGGAAGCCGTATAGTCCGTCCCGCTTCCCGCCGCGGTGCCGGTATAGCCCAGCGTCACCGTAACGGGGCTGGCCGAGGTGGCGGAAAGAGTTGCCGTCACCGTTGCTATCCCGCCGCTTTCCGCTATGCTTGAATTGTCAACGCTAAGCGTAACAGTCGGCGCGGCATCGTCGTTCGTGATTGTGCCGACGCCCTGGTTATCTGCAATCGTGCATCCAGGCGCGCTTATAAGGTCGAGGAAGAAACTCTCATCCGGCTCGTAGTCGCTGTCGCCCGCGATGGTCACGCCGACAGTCTTGCTGGTTTCTCCGGGAGAGAAGGTAAGTGTGCCGGTTGCTGCCGTATAGTCTGTCCCGGCCGTTGCCGTGTTGTTCGCCGTGGCGTAGTCCACCCAAACGCTTGAAGCGCTTGCATGATTGAGCGTTACCGTGAATGTCAGCGTTTTCGTCCCGCTGTTGCCCTCGGTAACCGACACATCATTGACCGAGACATCCGGTACGGCGTCGTCATTAATGATTGTGCCCATACCCTGACCATCTACGATATTGGCATTTTGTACGTTTGTAAGGTTTAGGAAGAAAATCTCAGTATTTTCGGTGACCGTATCTCCAAAGACCGTCACGACGACCGTCTTGCTTGTTTCTCCGGGAGAGAAGGTCAGCGTGCCGCTCGCTGCCGTGTAGTCCGTCCCGG
>JAYFRC010000015.1:0-57142 GCA_034926415.1 Oscillospiraceae bacterium | reverse complement strand
GTCGGCTTGTCGAACAGCGAAATAAAAAACAGAATACCCTATGTTCTAGAGCTCGTTGGGCTCCAGAACAAGATGCGCCGGCTGCCGAGCGAACTGTCCGGCGGTGAGCAGCAGCGCGTGGCCATAGCGCGCGCGCTGGTAAATAATCCCAGCATGATAATCGCCGACGAGCCGACGGGAAATCTCGACCCCGAGCGGTCGCTCGAGATTATGTCCCTGCTCGAGCGCATAAACGACCTCGGAACGACCATGCTTGTCGTAACGCACGAAAAGGCGCTTGTGGAGCACTTTTCAAAGCGCGTCGTGCGCCTTGAAAACGGACGCATTGCGGGCGAGGCCGTGGGCGAATACATAACCCGGGGGACTACGCAATGAAGCATGATTTCAGATATTTTTTCCACGAGGGCATTTCAAATATGTTCTCACACGGATTTATGTCATTCGCCGCCATAGGAACGACGGTGGCGTGCCTCCTGATAATGGGCACGTTTTCGCTCGTCGCGGTCAATGCGAATGAAAACCTTAAGGAGCTACAGCAGCAAAGCGAGATACTCGCTTTCGTCGATGAAAGCTACACACGCGAGCAGGCGGAGGCGCTCCAGAGCACGCTTGAAAAGATAGACAACGTTACTTCCTGCGAGTTCATAACGCGCGAGCAGGCGATGGAGGCCTACGTCGCGAAATACGACGACAGCGACGACAGCCTTTTCGCAGACCTGGACCCGTCAATTTTCAGAGACAGATACAGCATACACGTCGCCGACCTGAATAAGCTGTCTGAGACAAAAGCCGCGATAGAGAATGTGGAGGGCATAGCGCATACGCGCGCGGACGAGGATATATCGAGCGGATTCCTTACGCTTAGCCGCGTGGCGACGATAGTGTGCATTTCGCTCATAGCGATACTGCTTATAATCTCGGTATTTATAATATCCAATACAATAAAGCTGACGACTTTCGACCGCAGGGAAGAAATAGCTATAATGAAAATGGTCGGAGCGACGGACGGATTTATACGATGGCCGTTTGTCTACGAGGGGCTTCTTCTCGGCGTCCTCGGCGCGGCTGTGTCGTTTTTCCTCCAGTGGGGACTCTACAGCCTTATAGTGCGGGGAATTGAAGGTTCGGATTCCATGCAGCTTATATCGCTGCTTTCTTTCGGCAAGCTATGGCCGCAGATAGCGGGGGCTTTCCTCGCGGCGGGAGTGCTTATCGGAGTGGGCGGAAGCCTTATGGCTATACGCAAGTTCCTGAGAGTCTGACGGCGCATTTTAATTTAAAGGAGGATACCTATATGTCGAGCGGAAAGAGAACAAAGGGAGAACGCAGACGGGAAAACTACGACATGGCGCTTAAATTCGGAATAGCGCTCATAGTCATGATAATTCTCGTCTCCATCGCAGCCCTTATCACGCATTTTCAGGGCTGACATTTTTCCGGAAACATGAAGAAACTTTTTACAAAAAATACGATAAAACGCGCGGCGGTGCTGCTTCTCACAGTTGCCGTATGCTTTTCCGCGTGCATGATACAGCCGCCGGCGCAGGCTGTCACGCAGGCGGATATCGACGCGCTTAAAAAACAGGCGAGCGACCTGAGCAGTCAAAAATCGAAGCTCAAGTCGAAGCTGTCTGAGATAGAGACAAACCAGAACACGATACTCGAAAAGAAAAAACTGCTGGACGACCAGTGCGCCGTCATACAGCAGGAGATAGACAACGTCAACTCGCAGATAAGCGATTATACCGATATGATATCCGCTAAGGAAGACGAGATAGCGCAGACCGAGGCCAAGGAGCAGAAGCAGTATGAGCTTTTCTGCGAGCGCGTCCGCGCTATGGAGGAGAACGGGACTGTTTCCTACTGGGAGGTCATATTCAAGGCGACAGATTTTTCAGACCTGCTGAGTCGTCTCGACTTCGTCAACGAGATAATGGAATACGATGAGAACGTGATGCAGGAGCTTCGCGACCTGAGAGCGCAGATAAGCGATGAGAAGACCGAGCTCGAGAGCGACAAGGCCGAGCTGGTCAGCGCCAAGAGCGATCTCAAAGACAAGGAAAGCGAGCTCACGTCGCAGATAGAAGAAGCCAGCGCGATGATGAAGGAGCTCGATGAGCAGAGCGACGAGTACGCCGCCACTCTCCAGCAGATAAGCGACGAAGAGGACGCTATTCAGGCCGACATCGTTAAGAAGTCCAAGGAACTGGCGGCGTCCGCGCAGACGGGAACTCCGACCGGCACGGTATCGACGGAAACGTGGAGCGGAAGCGGCGGATACATATGGCCTGAGACGGTCAGCAAGAGGATTTCTTCGCCGTTTGGAACGCGCACATCGCCGGGCGGAATCGGAAGCACCAACCACAAAGGCGTAGACATATGCGGCGTCGGAACGTCGACTAAGGTCCTGGCTGCGAAATCCGGTACGGTCATCGTCTCTACATACAGCAGCTCTTACGGAAATTACGTCGTCATATCGCACGGCAGCGGCAACACGACGCTGTACGCGCATATGAGCGCGCTGAAGGTCTCCGCCGGGCAGTACGTCAAACAGGGAACGATTATCGGAATAACGGGCTCTACGGGCCATTCAACGGGGCCTCACCTTCATTTCGAAATCACCGAAGGCGGCGAGCGCGTCAACCCGCTCCAGTATCTGACGGGCTATGTAAAGGCGTGGTAGCAAAGCGCGGCTTTAAGCAGTATCAGTATAAAATCCCTCCCGCTCAAATAGCATTGAGCGGGAGGGATTTTTTTGTTCGCGATTCTGCTCGAAAAAGAAAAACCGCGGGGCGTCGAATGCGCGCCGGCGTATCTCGCGGGAGTGAAATTTTTTGTCGCAAAGACAAACACCACTGGAATGCGCGCCGCACCAAGACTCCGCAAAGCCGCGAAGCTGATGCGCCGCGCGGGAATATCACGGTGCGTATTTCCGGAAGGGTTTCAGCAAAATGAAATTTTTACGCGCGCCGGAATAGAACCTGTGGACACCGCCCCGCTCTATTTGGCGGCGGCTCCGGCGATAATGGAAGCCGCGCTTACAAAAAAAGGAATATGTCTTCGCGACGCGTCGGTGGCGATAGCCGGAGACGGGGCGTGGGCCGAAGAGACGCTTGCGGCTACGGCCGCAAAGGTGCGGAGCGCGTCGATTTATTCTTTGCATGGATGCGAAAGGCTGTGCGAAAAACTGCGCCGTGAGAGCGGAGTATCGGTTCGGATAATCGAGCCGAGAGATACGGAATGCACCTGCGATGCGCTCGTGACATTCGGGGATTCGCCGGTGAAGGGAAACTCTTGCGCGGTTTGGATAAAAGCCGGAAAGCCGCCCGGGACGGGAGTTTGCGCCGAAAACGAACCGAGAAAAATATTGTTTGAAGATATGGACGAGACAAGGGACGACGAGGTGCTGACGCTCGACAAAGACCAGCTCGTCTCGGCGCTCATGCAGTCGGGAGCACTGGACGCGCGCTCTTTCAAAGTTAAGGATATCTGCTTTTTGCTTGACATCGAATAACTTATTCAATATAATACTTCCATAATTATTATAAATAAGTATAATTATGAAATTTCAGAGCGGGTTCAGCGCCCGCTTAGAAATAAGGAAAGGATCAACGATAAATGGCAAACGAATACAGGATGAGCGCCGCGCGTTTCGAAGAGCTTAAAAAAGAACTCGAGTACGACAAGACCACGCGCGCCGACGAGGTTTCGGAGCAGATAAAGATAGCGAGAGGTTTCGGAGACCTCAGCGAGAACAGCGAGTACGACGAGGCGAAAAACGAGCAGGGCAAGCTATATTCGCGCATAGCGGAGCTTGAGGAGATACTCGCGCACGCCGTGATACTTGAGGACAACGACAAGCCTAAGAACGTCGTTACCATCGGCTCAAAGGTCACCGTCACGAATACAAAGACAAAAGCGAAGGGGACTTATCAGGTCGTCGGTTCGCAGGAGGCGGACGCAATGCACGGAGCGATATCCGAGGAGTCGCCGTTTGGAAAGGCGCTTCTCGGCGTAAAATCCGGACAGACCGTCACCGTTGAGGCTCCGCGCGGAGATATAACCTATCACATCGATTCCATCGAGAGATAAAGGGAAAGGTCGCATAAAATGGCACAGGAAAACAACGCGCAGCCGCATCAGGACGTTCCGTCGGAAATGCAGAACAGACGGGACAAGCTGAAGGCTCTCCAGGAAGCGGGAGAGAACCCGTTTGAACAGACGCGCTTCGTATGCTCCACGAAAGCGCAGACCATACGCGACAATTTTGATGAGATGGAAAATGCTTCCGTCACGATTGCAGGACGCATGATGAGCAAGCGCGGCATGGGCAAGGTCAGTTTCTGCGACATCCAGGACGTCTCCGGCCGCATACAGCTCTACGCTAGACGCGACGAGATGGGCGAGGAGGCTTACGATAAGTTCAAAAAATTCGACGTGGGCGACATCGTCGGCGTCGAGGGGATGGTATTCCGCACGCAGCGCGGCGAGATGTCGGTAAGGGCGCTAAAGGTCACGCTGCTTTCAAAGGCGCTGCTGCCGCTGCCAGAG
Organism: Oscillospiraceae bacterium; assembly: GCA_034926415.1. Classification (GTDB taxonomy): domain Bacteria; phylum Bacillota; class Clostridia; order Oscillospirales; family Oscillospiraceae; genus JAYFRC01. Next base: position 52,591 of record JAYFRC010000015.1, on the reverse strand, counting down.
AAGTTCCACGGCCTGACTGACCGCGAGCTTCGCTACCGTCAGCGCTATGTGGATCTAATAGTCAATCCCGAGGTCCGCAGGAATTTTGTCATACGCAGCCGCTTCATAAAGTATCTTCGCGATTACCTGGATGGACGCGGATACATCGAGGTCGAGACCCCGGTGCTAAACACTATTTCGGGCGGCGCCACAGCGCGACCGTTTGTGACGCATCACAACACGCTCGACATCGACATGTATCTTCGCATAGCGACCGAGCTTAACCTGAAGCGTCTTATCGTGGGCGGCATGGACCGCGTGTATGAGGTCGGACGCATATTCAGGAACGAGGGCATGGACCCCAAGCACAACCCGGAATTCACGACCGTGGAGCTCTACGAGGCCTACGCCGATTTTCATGTGATGATGGACATCGCCGAAGGCGTTATAGCCGGAGCCGCGAAGGATATACTCGGAAGCTACGACGTCGAGTGGATGGGCGAGAAGATAAGCCTTGCGCCCGCATGGCGCAGGCTCACGATGATAGAAGCGGTCAGGGAATACGTCGGGATAGATTTCGACGCGATATCGGGCGACGCCGAGGCGGTCGCTGCTGCGAAGGCGCACGGAATAGAGCTTCCGGCAACGGCCGAGAAGACGTGGGGCAACGCGCTTTACGAGTGCTTCGACCAGAAGGTCGAGGAGAAGCTCATTCAGCCGACGTTCATAACCATGTACCCGGTCGAGGTTTCGCCGCTCACAAAGCGCAGCCCGAAGGAAAAGCGCCTCACCGAGCGCTTTGAACTTTTCATCTGCCACAGCGAGCTCGCCAACGCGTATTCTGAGCTCAACGACCCGATAGACCAGCGCGCGAGATTCATAAAGCAGGCCGAAGCGAGAGACCGCGGAGACGACGAGGCGGAGATGCTGGACGAGGATTTCCTGACGGCGCTCGAATACGGCATGCCGCCTACCGGAGGCATGGGAATCGGAATCGACCGCGTAGTCATGCTTTTGACGAACAGCGATTCAATAAGAGACGTAATCGCCTTCCCGACGATGCGCCCGCTCGCGGACAGCGAGGATAAATAACCGAAGATAATTTTTGGAACGGGAGGAAGGGCAATGCTGCCGGAGCTCATAACCGGAAGAACAAATCCGCTGATGACGCATATACGAAAGCTGTCCTCCTCCCGTTCATACCGCGAGAGCGCAGGGGAATTTCTCTGCGACGGATACAAGCTGCTTGAAGAAGCAATAAAATGGAAAGCACGCATAACGACGATAGTGTATGCGGAGGGGACGGAAATGCCGGACGACGCACCTTGCGAGCGGATGGTAATGGTGCCGAAGGATCTGATGAAGTCCGTCTCTCCGAGCGAATCGCCGCAGGGCGTGCTTTTTCTTTGCCGGGCGGAGAGTGCGGCGCTCCCGCAAAAGCTTGCGGGACGGCGCTACATCGTGCTTGACGGAGTGCAGGACCCCGGAAACGTCGGCACGGTGCTGAGGACGGCGGACGCATTCGACGCCGACGCCATGATATGCGTCAACGCCTGCGCAGATATCTACAATCCTAAAACCGTAAGAGCCACGATGGGAGCGGTATTCAGACGGCCGGTGTACGAATGCTCGCCGGAAGAAATGAAAAACGCGCTCAGTAATTCCGGCATCCCGCTTTACGGTGCAGCTTTGCGCGAAGACACCGAGGACGCGCGCAGCGTGGACTTGAGCCGCGCGGCGGTCGCCGTCGGAAGCGAGGGCAGGGGGCTTTCGGAGGAGGTCCTCGCGCTGTGCGACAAAACGATACGCATACCGATGAGCGAAAGATGCGAGTCGCTTAACGCGGCGGTGGCCGCGGCGGTGATGCTCTGGGAGATGTACCGCTGAATTTTCGTATGTGCGCAAACGCGCCGACGAAGGAGGGTGCGATATGGCGAATCTTAAATACTGGATATGGCTGTCAGAATTGAAAGGGCTTAAAACACGCACGAAACTCGCTCTGCTTGCCTATTTCGGGACGCCGGAGAATATCTATTATTCCGAGAAGGACGCACGGTCGCTGGTTCCCGATGTTTCACGCGAGCAGCTCGCGCTTCTTGACGACCGCTCCCTTTCGCGTGCAGACGAAATACTTGGGGATTGTCTGCGGCTTGGTATACGCGTTGCGACGATATCCGATTCGGACTATCCGGAGCGGCTTCGCAATATCTATTCTCCGCCGTGCCTGCTTTATGTGAAGGGCACTTGGCTGTCGTTCGACGACGAGGCGGCGATAGCGGTCGTGGGAACGAGAAGCGCGACTCCGTACGGAATACAATGCGCGGAGACGCTCGGATTCGAGTTCGGAAAGTACGGCGCGGTCGTCGTTTCGGGACTTGCCAGAGGCTGCGACAGCGCGGCCCAGCGCGGAGCTCTGCGCGCGGGAGGATTCGTCGCCGGAGTGCTCGGCTGCGGCATCGACGTGATATATCCGAAGGAAAACGAATATCTTTACGAAGACGTCGCGGCGCACGGCGTCCTCATCTCGGAGTATCCTCCGGGGACGAGCGCGAACGCGGAACACTTCCCCGCGCGCAACCGCATAATAAGCGCCCTCGCGCTCGGCACGGTCGTGGTCGAAGCTGACATGAAGAGCGGAGCGATGATAACTGCGCGCGAAGCTGTCGAGCAGGGACGGGATGTTTTCGCGGTGCCGGGGCCGATAGGCGCGGAATACAGCAAGGGCTGCAATCGTCTTATTCAGGAAGGGGCGATGCTTGTGACGGAAGGCTGGGACGTGCTCTGCGCCTACGTTTCAAGATATCCAAACAAGCTGCGGCGCGCTGCGGTCGACGTTCCGGAAACTCTTACATACAGCGGAAACGTGCAAAAAGATGATGACAAAACAGCGAAAACATTTGACAATATAATTAAAATAGAATATATTGACATTAAAAATAACAATAAGAATTTAACGGACGATCAGATGAAAATTCTGACAACACTGTCGGACACTCCGATGCATGTCGACGACATTATCGAGAAGACTGAAATTCCCGCGCGGCGCGTGCTGTCGGCTCTGACCGTCCTTGAAATTGAAAATCTTGTGACGCAGGAAAGCGGAAAACGTTTTTTACTGCACGCTGTCATAAAGGAATAAGCTGGAGGTATCTATGGCGAAGACAGACCTCGTTATCGTGGAGTCGCCTGCCAAAGCGAAAACGATTGGTAAATATCTGGGAAACAAATATCAGGTAAAAGCTTGCATGGGACACCTTCGCGATTTGCCCAAGAGCAAGATAGGCGTCAATATAGAAAATGATTTTGAACCGGATTACAAACCCATCAAGGGCAAAGAGGACATAATCAGCGACCTCAAGTCCGCAGCCGACAAAAGCGGGACAGTTTATCTCGCGACCGACCCGGACCGTGAGGGAGAAGCGATATCCTGGCATCTCAAGGAGCTGCTCGATCTTCCAGACAAGAAGACGAAGCGCGTGACTTTCAACGAGATAACGAAGAAGGTCGTCGAAGACAGCATCAACAAGCCGCGCAGAATAGACCAGAATCTTGTGAATGCGCAGCAGGCAAGACGCATACTCGACCGCATAGTCGGCTATCAGCTATCGCCGCTGCTTTGGAAAAAGATACGCCGCGGTCTCTCCGCCGGACGCGTCCAGTCCGTTGCGATGCGGATGGTCGCCGAGCGTGAGCAGGAGATACGCGATTTCGTCGCCGAGGAATACTGGACGCTCGATGCGAATCTCATCGACCCCGAAAAGGGCGGCCAGTTCAAAGCTCACTACTATGGCGAGGGCGGAAAGAAAAAGGAACTCACCTCAGAGAGCGACGTCGATAAGGTCCGCACCGCGGTGGACGGAAAACCGTTTACCGTAATATCGGTGAAGCGCGTCGACAAGTCACGCTCGCCCTCTCCTCCGTTCACTACTTCCACGATGCAGCAGGAGGCCTCGCGCAAGCTCAACATGACTCCGCGCCGCACGATGGCCATAGCTCAACAGCTTTACGAGGGCGTAGATATAACGGGCGAGGGAACGATAGGCCTCATAACCTACATGAGAACCGATTCGCTCCGCATATCCGACGAGGCGTTGGGCCAGACCCGCGATTTCATTGCTCACCGATACGGAAAAGATTATATGCCTTCTTCGCCGCGCGTTTACAAGACGAAGGCCGGCGCGCAGGACGCGCACGAGGCTATCCGCCCAAGTTCCATTGACCTGACGCCGGAAAACGTGCGCAAGGATCTTACCGGAGAACAGTACAGACTTTATCGGCTGATATGGAGCCGCTTTCTCGCGTGCCAGATGGAGAACGCAGTCTACGACAGCGTTTCCGTCGACATAGAGGCGGACGTTTACGATTTCCGCGCGAATTACAGCGTTATCAAATTCGCGGGATACACGGCCGTCTACGAAGAGGGCCGCGACGACGAGAAGGAGGAGAAGAATTCTCCTCTGCCCAATCTTAAGGAGACCGAGACGCTGAAGCTCGGCAGCTTCGATCCTGAGCAGCACTTCACACAGCCGCCGTCCCGTTACACCGACGCCACGCTTATCCGCGCGATGGAGGAAAACGGCATCGGCCGCCCTTCGACCTATGCGCCTACTGTGTCGACGATAATTGACAGGGAATATGTGATAAAAGAAGGCAAGTACCTTCGCATAACTCCGCTCGGCGACGTCGTTACGAAGCTGATGAAGGAGAAGTTCACGAATATCGTGGACATGAAGTTTACGGCGAACATGGAGAAGAGCCTTGACAGCGTTGAGGAAGGCAAGAAAGACTGGAAGAGCGTGCTTAGAGAATTTTACGGCGGTTTTTCCGAGTCGCTAGCCAAGGCTGAGAAGGATCTTGAGGGAACCCGCATAAAAGTCCCCGACGAGGTCACAGAGGAGAAGTGCGATATCTGCGGACGCAACCTTGTCATCAAGAGCGGACGCTTCGGACGATTCCTCGCTTGCCCGGGTTACCCCGAGTGCAAGTTCACAAAGCCGCTTGTTATCGAGATGCCGGGACGCTGCCCGCTGTGCGGAGGCAGGATACTTAAGAAGACCTCGCGCAAGGGTTACGCGTACTATGGATGCGAGAAGAACCCGACGTGCCAGTTTATGACATGGGACATACCCGTCAAGGAAGATTGCCCGGTGTGCGGCCACACGATGTTCAAAAAGTCCGGGCGAGGATTCAAAAAGCCTTTTTGCATAAATGAAACTTGCGCTAATTTTCTTCCGGAGGATCAGCGCGGTTACAAGAAAAAAACAAAAAAACAAGAAGAGAAAAAAGAGGAGGACACTATTATGGCAGAGAAAGCTTCCGCTAAACCCGAAGCTCCGAAGAAGGCAGCCGTTAAGAAGCCTGCTGCAAAGAAGCCCGCTGCGAAGAAACCTGTCGCCAAGAAGGCGGCAGCTGCAAAGAAGCCTGCTGCAAAGAAAGCAGCAGCCGCTAAGAAGCCAGTCGAGAAGAAGGCAGCAGCGGTTAAGAAGACCGTCACCAAGAAGGCGGCAGTCGCTAAGAAGCCCGCCGCCAAGAAGGTCGCCGCCAAGAAGCCTGCTGCGGTTGCTAAGAAGCCCGCCGCAAAGAAAACCGCTGCGGCTGCTAAGAAGCCCACTGTAAAGAAGACTACTGCGGTCGCTAAGAAGCCCGCTGCGGCTGCTAAGAAGCCTGCCGCAAAGAAGACTGCTGCAGCCGCGAAGAAGCCTATCGCAAAAAAGGCCCGCGCGAAGAAACCCGCTGCTGCGGAATAATCAGTGAACAAAGTCATAGTTATCGGAGCCGGGCTGGCGGGCAGTGAAGCTGCCTACCAGCTCGCTCTCCGTAATACGGAAGTTGAGCTTCATGAAATGAAGCCCGGAAAGATGACTCCCGCGCACACAAGCTCCGACTTTGCGGAGCTCGTGTGTTCCAATTCGCTTCGAAGCGACCAGCTGGAAAACGCCGTGGGTCTGCTCAAAGAGGAGCTGCGCCGGCTCGGCTCGCTCATCATGGAGTGCGCCGACGCAACGCGCGTTCCTGCGGGCGGCGCTCTGGCTGTCGACAGGAAGGGCTTTTCCGCCATGGTGACGGAGAAGATAAGGAGCCATCCGAATATCAATGTCGTGTCGGATGAGGTGTTTTCGCTACCCGATACAGGCAACGTAATAGTCGCCACGGGCCCGCTTACGTCGGATGGGCTCGCGGCTTATCTCGGCGCGCTTTTCGGGGAGAACGGCACGCTTAACTTTTTTGACGCGGCGGCGCCGCTCATAGCATTTGACAGCATCGACATGGATAGGGCGTTTTTCGCGGCGCGCTACGACAGGGGAACTCCGGACTATATCAACTGTCCTATGGACGAGGACGAATACCGTGCCTTTTGGCGGGAACTTGTTTCCGCTGAACAGGCGGAAGTACATGGATTTGAAGACAAGCACGTTTTTGAAGGATGCATGCCGGTCGAGGTAATGGCCCGCAGAGGCGAGGAAACTCTCTGTTACGGGCCGCTGAAGCCGAGAGGACTGAAGGACCCGAGGACCGGCAGGGAACCTTACGCGGTAGTTCAGCTGCGAAGGGATAACTTAGGCGGAACGATTTATAATATGGTTGGGTTTCAGACTCATCTGAAATTTCCAGAGCAGAGACGCGTATTCTCCATGATTCCCGCGCTGCACGACGCGCAGTTCCTGCGTTACGGCAAAATGCACAGGAACACATACATTGATTCGCCGCGCCTGCTCGACAGGTATTACAGGCTTGTAAGCGAGCCGAGGATAGCTTTTGCCGGGCAGATGACGGGCGTCGAGGGCTACGTCGAGTCGACGGCTTCGGGCTTCCTTGCGGGCGTGGAGACGGCGAGACGGCTCGAGGGACTTTCGCCTGTGGATTTCCCCGAGGAGACCGCGATAGGCGCGTTGGGGCTTTATGTGAGCAACAAAACGGTGGATAAATTCCAACCGATGAATATAAACTTCGGTATAATGCCGCCGCTCGGATATAAGGTCAAGGGAAAGAGAAACAAGAACGCGGAGATATCGAAGCGCTCGCTTGAAATAATAGACGGACTCGCTCCGATATGCAGGAAGGACGTTGCCGAATGAAAATAGTTATAGACGCCATGGGCGGAGATTACGCGCCGCTCGAGATAGTCAGGGGCGCGCTCCAGGGAGCGAAGGATTTTGACGCGGACATCGTTATGACGGGACGCGAGGACGACATAATGAAGGCGCTCCGCGATTGCGGCGAGGGCGCGCTGCCGCCGCGCGTGACGATACGCAACGCGACCGAGGTCATAGATATGTGCGACGACCCAGCGTTCGCATTCCGCAAAAAGCCGGACTCGTCGATGACGGTCGGCCTTAATATGCTCAAGAGCGGCGAAGGCGACGCGTTTATTTCCGCGGGAAGCACGGGGGCGCTGCTTTCGGCGGCGACGCTGACAGTCAGGCGCGTGCGCGGCATACGCCGCGCGGCCATGGCTCCGCTCATACCGACGGCGGCGGGACATTCTGTGCTGACGGACTGCGGCGCGAACATAGACTGCACGCCGGAGTATCTGCTCCAGTTCGCATATACCGGAAATTTTTACGCAAAACGCGTGCTCGGGATAGAAAGCCCGAAGGTCGGGCTGCTGAACATCGGATCCGAGGAGAGCAAGGGAATGGAGCTTCAGCGCGAGACCTACGCACTGCTCAAAGCGGCCGCCGAGGACGGACAGATTAACTTCATCGGGAACATCGAGGCCAAGGACGCCATGCTCGGCAAGGCGGATGTTATCGTTACCGACGGATTCAGCGGAAACATAATGCTCAAGACGATAGAGGGAGTTGGCTCGTATCTCAAAAAAGAGCTCAAGAGCATATTCCTCAAAAACGCGAAGACGAAGATAGCCGCGCTGATGATAAAGGACGGGGTGACGGGACTTAAAAACAGCCTTGACCCCAACGAGATAGGCGGAACGCCGTTCCTCGGCCTTTCAAAGCCAGTGTTCAAGGCGCACGGCTCGTCAAACGCGAGAGCTATACGCAACGCCGTGGGACAGGCCGTGGCTTTTGTGAACAGCGGAATGATAAAGGACATCGAAGACAACATCGCCCTGATGACGACGGAGCGCGGACAGCGCGGCGCGGACAGCGGCAAAGAATAAGATTTTCGGAGCTAACTATCTATGGTAATTTCCACAGTTCTGATTATTTACATCAGTGCCGCCGTCGTTCCGGCGGCCGCTCTGATGTATTATATCTACAAGAAGGACACGGTCGAAAAGGAGCCGGGGTATCTTCTCCGGAGGCTCGTCATCGGCGGCGTGCTCGCTGCGCTGGCGGCGATGATCCTCGAATATGTGGGGGAGAGCGTGCTTTCAAGCTTTGTCGATAAGGGCAGCCCCGCGTATTCGATATTCCTCGCGTTTCTTGTGGTCGCGGTCGCGGAGGAAGGCATGAAGCTCTTTTTCCTTTACCGGAGTTCCTGGCGCGACGAGAATTTCAATTACAGGTTCGACGGCGTCGTGTATGCCGTGTTCGTGTCGCTCGGATTCGCGGCGTTTGAAAATATAATGTACGTTTTCAGCTACGGGCTTTCGGTCGCTCCGACGCGCGCGCTGCTGGCGATACCTGCGCACATGGGCTTTGCCGTGTTTATGGGTACGTTTTACGGCAGAGCCAAGGCGGCGGAAGCCGATGGGCGCTACGGAGGAAAGACGGCTAATATTCTGTTCGGATACTTTGCGGCGGCGTTTCTTCACGGATTTTACGATGCCAGCGCCATGCTTCAGACGGACGGGGCGACGATCGTGTTCATGCTGTTTGTCGCAGTTATGTACGTCGTCGTGTTCAACCTTATAAGACACGATTCACGCACAGATACGCCGATATAACGCGCATAGCTTTACAAAAAGACAATTTTGTAAAAAGTCTCTTAGCGGGATTAAAACCGAGCCGCAGAGCGCGTTTTGCTAAGGAAATTTGCGTTGGTGCAAAAAGACGCTTGACAGCACTTTTATTCTGCACTATTATTCTCCTATCGAAGTAAGACAGCCAAAGGAGTATTGTGTATGACGCCGGAAGAAATTTTCAAAAGAGTGCAGGAGATCGTCGCGGAGCAGTTCGCGGTCGACCCTGAAGAAATTACGAACGAAATGTCCTATAAGGACGACCTGTCCGCGGACTCCATAGATCTTGTAGAGATTGTGATGTGCCTTGAGGACGAGTACGACATATCCGCGGAAGAGGAAGAAATGGCATCCATAAAGACTGTGGGCGACACTGTAAACTTCATAGTCAATAAGCTCAGCGCGTAAAAGAAAAACTTCGCTCACAAAGCGAAGTTTTCTTTTGGGGAGATGAAAACAATGGCGGACAAAGCGGCAGAGCTCGAGCGCAGACTCGGCTATACGTTCAAAAATAAAAATTATCTAAGCGAGGCGCTGAATCACAGCTCTTACGCAAACGAGCACAGGGTCTCAGGCGTCAACAGCAACGAGCGTCTCGAGTTCCTTGGGGACAGCGTTCTAGGCTTTGTTACGGCTGAGTTCCTGTTTGCGCTCCACCGCGAGCTGCCCGAGGGCGACCTGACGCGCCAGCGCGCCGCTCTCGTCTGCGAGACGAGCCTTCACGAGGTCGCGCAGAGCCTTGACCTCGGGAAGTACTTAAGGCTCGGCAAGGGCGAGGGAGCCGGCGGAGGACGCGAGCGCAGCTCAATACTCGCCGACGCGACGGAGGCCGTGTTCGCGGCCGTGTATCTCGACGGCGGAATAGAAGCCGCTAGCGCCCTTATACACCGCGTCCTGCTCGACAAGGAAGGCGAGCGCGCGGAGGAGCTTGTTCAGGATTATAAGACTGCGCTGCAGGAGATAGTCCAGCGGCGCAGCGGACAGACCCTCGCCTACCGCATGGCGGGTGAGAGCGGCCCCGACCACGACAAGAGATTTACCGCCGAGGTCACGCTTAACGGCGAGGTAATAGGCCTTGGCAGCGGAAAGAGCAAGAAGGAAGCCGAGCAGTCCGCAGCAAAGAGAGCCATCGAAAAAATGCAGGAAACAAAAACGGACGCTTAACGCGCCCGCAGGCTGTCAAAAAGTCCAAATGGATTTTTTGGCAGCTTTAACAACCCTTAAATTTCCGCCCGCGCATTCGGGGAGAAAATCCGCCGTGATGCGTCGTGAACGTCAAGGCGGAAACATTTGAGGATATTTCATTTTTCCTGGGTGTGCCGCAGCCCGGCAGGCTTCCCCGCCGGATATGGCGGTTCAAAGCGCGAAAATAATACTTCCGAGACAGACCGGGGACGTGCAAGCGTCCTTTTTCATTTTAATCGGGGCAGTAAAAAACCGTGGAAAACACATGCGATATATGGTAAGATATTCACAAGATGGATATTTTCCCGTTCCGGCGCGGCGTCCGGAACGGCGATGAAGAAAAAAACGGTTCCGCGCCGTTGTATGGTCATGCGGCCTTTTGCCGCGCGGGAAAGAGGAAAATAAATGACATATTTATCATCGATATTGCTAGGATTTATACAGGGCGTGGCGGAGTTCCTCCCCATATCCAGCTCGGGGCATCTTGCCATCGCGCAAAATCTGCTGAATCTCGACATAGGAGGAACGCAGGATCACTTTTTTGACGTGCTGCTACATATGGGTACGCTGATAGCGATATTCATCGTCTACTGGCGCGACATATGGGATATGATATGCGAGTTCTTCGGCTTCTTCCGCGACGTCGCAAGGCGCGAAAGCCCAAAACAGGTGCCGCCTGCGAGACGGCTCATACTCCTGATTATCATCGGCACGCTGCCGCTGTTCGCGGTGCTGCCGGTCAAGGATAAGATAGAGACGCTGTCATCAAATATGCCGGTGGTCGGAGCGGCGCTGCTCGTAACCGGCGTGCTGCTTTTTATGAGCGACAGGTTCAATAAGGGAAGAAAGAGCGAGCTTTCGGCCACCGTGCTTGACGTGATAATCATCGGCATAGGACAGGCGATCGCCACGGTGCCCGGAATTTCACGCTCGGGCATGACGATATCCCTCGGGTGCTTCTGCGGGCTCGATCGCCGCTTCGCCGTGCGCTATTCGTTCCTCATGTCGATTCCCGCCGTGCTCGGCGCGAATATATTGAGTCTCAAAGACGCGATGGGGGCGGGGATAGATACGTCGCTGCTGCCCGTGTACGCGGTCGGAGTTCTGACGGCGGCGGTGTTCGGGTATCTTTCGATAAGACTGCTCAAGTTCGTCGCCGACAAGGGCAAGTTCGGCGCGTTCGCATATTACTGCTGGGCGGTGGGCGCGCTGACGCTCATAGCATCGCTGGTATGATTTTCCATTAGCTTTAAGAGAGAGGTGTAACATGGCCGCACAGAAAAAAAACAAAAAGACGTCGTCGGGGAAGGGCAAAAGCTCCGCGCCTAAGAAACGTCCAATCCGCCGCGAGGTAGGCGGAATAGTCTGCCTGCTGCTGGCTCTGTGCTCGGCTCTCGGATATTTCAACGTTGACGCGATATTCATCAATTTCCTGACGGAGCTGCTCAAGGGCCTGTTCGGCTACGGGTTCTGGATAGTACCGCCGGTGCTCCTGCTCGCCGGGATAATACTTCTGCTGCACCACGGGCACCCAGTACGCCTTCGCACAACGTGCGCGCTGCTGCTGCCGATAACAGTGGGCGTTGTGATACATATCGTCATTTGCGAGACTAAGGACGTCGCTTCGCTTGGACTGCTCAAGGACCTGTATATCAGCGGACTTGCGATGAAAAGCGGAGGAGCCGTATGCGGCATGATAGCCGTGGGCTGCGTCAAGTTCATAGGCGAGGCCGGCTCGCTCATAGCGTTCGCTGCGGCATCTGCGGTGATGCTGCTCGTGGCTCTGCATACGAGCCCGAAAAAGGTATATGAAAAGGCGAAAAACCGCGAGCGCCTTGAGTATGAGCCCGAGGAGGAAGACGACATCGATCTGCTCCCGGTCAAGCAGACGCCGAAGCAGGCACCCAAGCGCCGCAACACGCAGATAGACATACCGCTCGACGACGAGCCCGAGGCGGTCAGAGAAGAGCGCGCGAAGGACTTAAAGCCCGAAAAACAGGCGGGCGGAGGGCTGTTCAACCGCATAGCGGGAGTGCCGAAGCCGGCGGAGGTACTTGCGGGAAAGACGGAAGAAACCGCTCCGGCACCGTCGCCGGTCACGGAAATGCCGGTCGGCGAAAAGCTGACGAAGGCCGAGAGCGCCGCCGCCGTGGCGGCCGCGGCGTCCGAGGTGACGAAGGAAATAGAGAGCGGAGATGGAAAGAGTGGGGGATACGAATTCCCGCCGCTTTCGCTGCTTGAAAACAAACACGAGGACAACCGCGTAAAGGCTACGGCAGAACAGAAGAACAATTTGCTCCGGCTTGAAAACACGCTCCGGAGCTTCGGCATTGAGGCCGCCGCCGGCGCGGTCGTGCGCGGCCCATCCGTCACGCGCTACGAGTTCGCGCTCGATCAGGGCGTTAAGCTAAGCAAGGTGACGGGCCTTGCGGACGACCTGGCTCTGGCGCTGGGCGCGAGCGGAGTGCGTATCGCGCCGATACCGGACAAGATATCGGTCGTCGGCATCGAGGTGCCGAATAAGGTCGGAAGCGTCGTGCTGCTGCGCGATGTGCTCGAGTCCAAGACGTTCGTGCAGCACAAGTCGAGCACCGCGTTCGCGCTCGGACGCGACATCGCGGGAAACAATATCGTCGGAGACATAGGAAAGCTGCCGCACGTGCTGATAGCGGGAACAACGGGTTCCGGCAAATCGGTGTGCATCAATTCGCTCATAGTGAGTCTGCTGTACAAGTCAAGCCCGGACGATGTGCGCTTTATAATGGTCGACCCGAAGATGGTCGAGCTCAATCCGTACAACGGGATACCTCATCTGCTCATTCCGGTCGTCACTGACCCGAAGAAGGCCGCAGGAGCGCTCCAGTGGGCGGTTTTTGAGATGATGAAGAGATACAAACTCTTCTCCGAGCGCAATGTCAAGGATCTCAAATCCTATAACGCGATGGCGGAGCAGGACGCGGAAATGAAAAAACTGCCGTCGGTCATAGTCGTTATCGACGAGCTGGCCGATCTCATGATGATAGCTGCGAAAGAGGTCGAGGAATCGGTCTGCCGCGTTGCGCAGATGGGCCGCGCAGCGGGAGTGCACCTCGTCATAGCGACGCAGCGTCCGTCAGCTGACATAATCACGGGAATAATGAAAGCGAACATCCCCTCGCGCATCGCGTTCGCCGTCGCGTCGTCGATGGAGTCGAGGATAATACTCGATATGCAGGGCGCGGAAAAGCTCGTCGGCAAGGGCGATATGCTCTATTTCCCGGTGGGCGCGACGAAGCCGCAGCGCGTCCAGGGCTGCATGATAGGCGAGGAAGAGATAGACCGCGTCGTCGCGTTCGTCAAGAGCAGCGGCGAGGCAAACTATTCCGAGGAAGTCATGCAGAAGATCGAAGAGAGCATGCAGGAGCGCCCGGAGGGCGGCCCGAATGCGAAGGAGGGCGCGCCTGCGAACGACTGCGACCAGCTCTTCCCGGACGCCGTGGAAGTCATTCTCGATACGGGGCAGGCTTCCGTGTCGATGCTCCAGCGCAGGCTTAAGCTTGGCTACTCGCGGGCTGCGAGGCTTGTCGACCAGATGGAGGAGCGCGGCATAGTCGGACCGTTCGAGGGGTCGAAGCCACGCCAGATACTCATCTCGAAGGACAGATGGCAGGAGATGAAGATGGGTGGGACGACGGATGCCTCGGACGATGGAGCCGTGCGTATAAGCGGCGTCAAAAAAGCCGAGGAAGCCGGAGGCGACGACTGAGTCTTATATAATAATAAAAACGCGCGCGGAAAAATATCCGCGCGCGTTTTTATTATGCAGAAGTATAATTTTACAGTTTTCTCAGCGCATCGATAAGAGCGGTCTTCTTCGCGGTGTCGGGGTTCATGGATTTTACCACGCGGGCCGGAACGCCAGCCGCGACGCTGTTTGCTGGAATATCCGATATAACGATGGACCCGGCGGCGACAACCGAGTTTTCGCCGATACGGACGCCCTCGATGACGACGGCGTTCGCGCCGACGAGCACGTTGTCCTCAATGACGACGGGTGTGGCGCTCGCGGGTTCGACAACTCCGGCGAGAACGGCGCCCGCGCCGATGTGGCAATGCTTTCCGACGGTCGCGCGTCCGCCGAGAACGGCGCCCATATCTATCATCGTGCCGTCGCCGACGACCGCGCCTATGTTGATTATCGCGCCCATCATTATAATTGCGCCGTCGCCTATCGTGACCTGCTCGCGTATCATGGCGCCGGGCTCTATACGGGCGTTTATTCCTTTCAGGTCGAGCATGGGCACGCCGCTGTTGCGGCGGTCGTTCTCAATGACGGTGTCGATTATTTTATCGGCGTTAGCCGCGAGTATAGGTTCTATCTCGCTCCACTCGCCGAAGACCACAGCTCCGTTCCCGTCGCCGAACACCTTTGCGCCGCCGAAATCTATCGGCGCGCTGTATTTTACGTATACCTTGACGGGAGTCTTCTTCTTTGAGTTGCTTATATATGCGATTATTTCCTCTGCATTCATCATCTGGGGACAGTCCTTTCCATTATTTTCCAAACAGCAGCTCCTGGAGATCGTAGCTGCCCTTCGGCATGGCGGCCAGCAGCCGCGCCATGTGCAGCGCACCGTTGGCAAATATCTGGCGGCTCGCCGCGCGGTGGGTTATCTCCATTTCCTCGTCAGGGCCGTAAAAGCCGACGGTGTGCACCCCGGCGACAGTGCCTCCGCGGAGCGAGTGTATGCCTATCTCGTTTTGAGTGCGCTTGCCGCAGCTGCCCTCGCGTCCGTAAACAAGCTTCTTTTTATGTTTCGGGTCTACGGCGTCGCGGAGCATCAGCGCGGTGCCGCTCGGCGCGTCGACCTTCTGGTTATGGTGCGTCTCGACGATCTCAATATCAAATTCGGGGCCTAAGACCTCCGTCATTTGAGCGAGGACCTTGCGGAAAACCGCGACGCCGAGCGAATAGTTTCCGCTGTGAAGCACGGGAGCATACGCGCCGAGCTCGGCAAAATCCGCCAGATTTTTATCGGTGAAGCCGGTGGTGCCTGAGAGCAGGGGGGTACCCGTGCGTCTTATATATTCGGAGAGGACGGGAAGCGAGGACGGGTTTGAAAAGTCCATCGCAACGTCTGCTCTGCCGGCGGTTTTGAGCGCGGAGAAATTATCGGCGTCAAACCTGCCTACTATTTCGTCGCCCGAAGCAACGGCGGTTTTTTCGATGAGCTGTCCCATGCGGCCGTAACCGATCAAAAAGATCTTCATTTTATAAGACCAGCCTTTACAAGATATTTGCGTATATCCGCCTTGTGCGTGTCGGTCATGTCGAACAGCGGCAGGCGCAGCGGCCCGACGCCCATGCCCATCTGGTTCATCGCGTCCTTGACGGGGATGGGATTTACTTCCATGAACAGAGCGTTCATGAGAGGAAGATACTTTATATAATTTGCGAGAGCCTCTTCGCGCCTTCCCGAAAGATAGTCGGCCACGATGTCGTGGCACATGCGGGGCATGACGTTTGCGTAGACCGAGATGACGCCGCTTCCGCCGATGGAGAGAATGGGAAGGACGATGTCGTCGTTTCCGGAATAGAGCGCAAAATCGTCGCTTACGCAGTGGGCGATCTTCGCCGCGTAGGACATGGAGCCGGAGGCCTCCTTGATGCCGACGATGTTTTCGTGCTTTGAAAGGCGCTCGACATTTGAGACGGATATGGAGCAGCCGGTGCGTCCCGGGACGTTATATAGGATGCAGGGGATGTCCACCGAGTCCGCGACAGTCGCAAAGTGTCGGTACATGCCCTCTTCGTTCGCTTTATTGTAATAGGGCGAGATGAGCAGCAGCGCGTCCGCGCCGATACTCTGGCAGGCCCTGCTCTTTTCAAGCATGGTCTCCGTGCAGTTCGAGCCGCTTCCCGCAATGACGGGTATGCGTCCGTCGACGCGGCGTATCACGCGTTCGGCGACATCGTTGTCCTCTTCGTGCGTCATGGACGAGCTCTCGCCAGTGGTGCCTAGGACGAGTATGCCGTCAGTATGGTTTTCAATGTGGAAATCGACGAGCTCGTCGAGCTTTGAAAAATTGATGCTCCCGTCGCTGTTGAACGGCGTTACCAGCGCGACTATTGAACCCTTTGTACCCTTGAATTTCATTTTGTCTCCTCCATTTTGCAAATAAAACAAAAAAGCCGGTAGATGGCTTTCTACCGACCGTCCATTCCAAAATGCCGAGGGGCAAATGGTTATCAGTTAGTAGATAGCACTCCCGCGGCAAAGCTGCGGACAGTCCCGCGGATATTCTCCGCGGCCCCATCCCGCTTCCGTGCCCGGAAACGGAATTCGGCGGAATCGCTTCCAATCGCCATCGCAGCCTGCCGGCTCCGGCGTTCGTCGTCTTTCCCGCGCCTCTATCTTGTTTTATGGTATCATATCACCACAAATGTTATACTTCAAGAGAAAAATACAAAAATTTGCACAAACAGCGCGCGAAATCGCTGTAAGTATGTTACAATATCATGGAGGTGAAGACCATGATGGAAAACAATGCTGCCGATTACCGGCGCTCGCTTCACAAAATACCAGAGCTCGACCGGGACCTGCCCGAGACGCGCGCATTTGTTGAAAGCGTGCTGAGCCGCCTATCCTGCGAGGTGTTTTCGCCAGCCGAAGGCGCGGTATGCGCATTTTTCGACGCGGGAAAAAGCGACGCCGTCGCTTTTCGCGCAGATATGGACGCGTTGCCGGTGACGGAAGACACGGGACTTGCGTACAGTTCTGAACATGCGGGAAAAATGCATGCCTGCGGCCACGACGGCCACATGGCGATGCTCCTTTCGCTCGCGGAATATATAGACGAAAACAAGGATGGACTGCCGCACAACGTGCTGCTTGTGTTCCAGCCTGCCGAGGAGACCACGGGCGGCGCGAAGCCAATATGCGACAGCGGGGTGTTCAAAAAATACAACGTGCTTCGCATCTTCGGCTTTCACATCTGGCCGAATCTACCCGAGGGAAAAGTGTTTACAAGAAGCGGCGCGATGATGGCCAGAAGCAGCGAGATATCGGTGCGCATAAAGGGGCGCAGCGTACATATCTCAAAGTACGCCGAGGGCGCGGACGCGCTTTTCGCCGGGGCTGAGTTCCTCCGCCGCGTCTACGATATGGAAAGCAGCGAGATACCGGAGGACGAGGAGCGGCTTCTCAGGTTCGGCAGGATGGTCAGCGGAACTGTCCGCAACGCGCTGTCGGACAGCACAGATCTTAAGGGAAGCATGAGAGCGTTTTCGTTTGAAACGTTTCATTACATGAAGCGGCGCTGCGAGGAAATAGCGGCCGAGGTCTCGGGGGAGACCGGCTGCGCCTTCGACGTAAACCTCAGCGAGGGCTATCCGCCCGTGATAAACGACAAGCGGCTGTACATTGAGGTTATGACGTATCTCGCGGCTCTCGGAGCGCAGACACCGGCGGTGCTGACTGCGCCGGTCATGGCGGCCGAGGATTTTTCGTGGTATCAGCAGAGCCTTCCGGGGCTGTTCTTTTTTATCGGCGCGGGAAGCAGCGGAGAGCTGCACTCGCCGGGGTTCAGCTTTGACGACGAGATACTTAAAAACGGGGTCTCGTTTTACGAGAAGCTGCTTTATATGGAATAAAAAAACTGCGGGAAAGCGATTGCTTTCCCGCAGTTCGGCGTTTATGCAAGATGGAAAAATTGGCCGCTCGGAAGACGTTTGTTCACGGCGCCGAGCCTGCATATATGAAGCAGCTCCATCAGCGCCGACAGTTTATCGGCCATGCCGACGAGCACAGCTTCGCCGGAACGCGGAACGCTGGGCGCAAGCGGCCACATATGCGATATTATTATGAAGTCGCTGCTCGACAAAATGAATCTCCCGCAATCGTTCCTTGAGACGCGGAGCTTCAGTTCGGCAAGAAGAGCCTTTAGAGACGACGAGACCGACGAAAAGGGTATGAGCGGCGCGGCCGCGACTTTCGCCGTCAAAGTCGTATTCCGTCAGAACGCAAGCTGGCAGGGAACGGTCGTCTGGCTTGAGGAGAACCGCGAGGAAAGCTTTCGCAGCGCGCTTGAGCTTTTGCTGCTGATGGACAGCGCCTTGGCTGATGCCGAAAGGACTAACGGAAAAGTTTCAACGGCATGACGTGGTTTCGACAATAAGTCCCTATAATTTCAGAGCATCACTGTTAGAATATAAGACGCGTATCAAGCAGGAAGAAATTGGAAAGCCTTAGAAGTATGAGATAACTGAAAGGGGATCCAGCGGGAACCGCGCGACGCAAAGCCGGAGGACTGAAGCAAGGGAAGCTGCGTCAGCCCGGACCGCCGAACAGTTTGCTCCTACTTAAAATGAGAAGGGAGACGAAATAATGAAAACAAAACTTAAGAAGGGCCTGTCCCTGGCACTGGCGCTTGTAATGTGCCTGAGCCTGGTTCAGGTCGCCGCGTTCGCAGATCCGTCGCCTGAACCGCATTATGATGTTGGAGCTACGCCGACGACGACCGGACCAAATGCCGACGAACCGGTCGAGCCGCCGGAAGCCGAAAGCATCCCACCCCGCACGGACTGGAAACTGATAAGCACAACCCCCAATGTCATATGGGAGAACCCCGAAGACGATGCCAACTGGTACGTAATAAACGGGGAGTATTATGATGCCTCCGACACAGAGCACTACAGATCTACAGATTATTATACTTATATAGACTGGAGTGGTACTCATACCTATAACGGTGAACACCGCTACAGCTGGGGCATGGGCCCTTACGAAGACGACGAGACCGGAGAGTGGGGCTTGGTTCCAGGTCAGGGGTATGTATGGTTGACCAAGGCCACCACCTATTATAAACTCTCAAGCAGCATAGTATACACTTTCTCATGGGAGCTTGTGCCTGTTTACACAGTGACTTTTGATCTCAACGACGGCACCGGTGCGTCTTCGACGCAGGACGTCGACAAGGGCGATAAGGCCGAGTTATGGACGCCGACTTACAGCGGATGCACGTTCATGGGCTGGTGGCATGACGGCGCAGACGGCGCAAAGGAAATGTATGATTTTTCCAACACGCCCGTGACCTCCGATATAACACTCACGGCCAAGTGGAGCCGCGGTACGGTCGGCCATATCGATATCGGCACCGATATTACTGCTAAGGTTTATATTGACGGCACCCCATATAACGGGACTATTTGGCTGTGGCCATCCGATAATGTCGATATAACTGCGGCATACCGCGACGGCACTCCTGTTACTTTCGACAGGGACTACTGCTACAGCGACTATAACCAGATTCGCGAGCCTGGGCGGTTCCCCACCGGGACCTTCGAGGATCCTATCTATTATACAATCACTCTTACAAAGAACGTTTGGGTAAGCGATGAGGAAAACAATATTTATGTTACCGTTCCTGTAACGCTTACGACCACGATAGATTATTGGTCTGATAATAACACTTGTCCGGGAATTTGGAGCTCATCCCAAGATGTTATAGATGACTGGAAAGCCGGAGAAGTTGTTAATCCTTCTATCAGCGGCATCGACGTGGACTTCAATGCCGGCAGCGCCACGACCGGAAGTATCCAGATACAGAAGACGGTTTCCGGCATTTCGGTTGACGAGAATACCGCGTACAGCTTTGATTTTGATATTTACTCAGGCACGGGCAAGTATGCCACCGAGAAGGTCACTGTCCCCGCGGGCGCCACTACGGCGAGTACCATTGTGACCGATGTTCCGTTCGGAAGCTACTACGTCGTTGAGACCGCACCCGCGGACATCGACGGATATACGCTTTCCGGAACCACTTACAGCGTCGACGGAGCGGCTGCCACCGCGACGCAGAGCGGTGCGATAGAGCCTTCAAGCACCAATAACAGTGTGAACGTCAATGTCACCAACGCCTATGCCCTGCCGGCCGCCGACACGACCGTGACCGTCACCAAGAGATGGGTTAATAATGACGGTGACACAAACAAGCCGGCGTCTCTCGCCGTTCAGCTTTTGAAAGGCGGAAACAACTACGAAAGTGCCAATCTTACCGCTGATGGCAGCTGGACGCATACGTGGACCGTTCCCAACGACGGCAGCGACTATACCGTCACCGAGACCGTTCCCGGCAATTACGAGCAGGGGGCTACGGAAACCACGCCAAAGTCACTCGTTTTGAACAGCTGCAAAATAGTCAACCGCGGCAACAAGCTGGAGTTCACAGACTGGGACGGCGCGTTCGTCGTTGTGAAAGATGGCGGCAAAACCTATGTCTGGACTTACGCTGAACTGAGCGCTGAGAACAAGACTGCGTTCATCAAGGCATTCAATGATACCAATGGGACGAACCCGTTTGGCCTTAACAAAAATGATACGTTTGTCTCCGGCCTTTCCGCTTCAATCGACGGTATGACGATAAACTCGGCCGCAAAGACCATCACATACGGCGCCCATAGCGATTGGTCAAAGTTTGCATACGGCGCCTATGACGACGCGGGACAGACAATTACTCTGACCAACACCTATACGCCCAAATACGGTTACAGCATCGAGTACTACTACGACGGAACGATCGACAACGACAAGACCGATGCAACAGGTTCCGATGTCGAGGGCGCTACCGTTAACAGCTATATAGATAAAGGCACCGCTATCGGCTACAAGCTCGACAGTGTAGATTGGGGTACCGCTGATGAGGATACCGCAGCGGCGATGACCATAACCGCTAACCCTGACGCCAATGACGACAACGTAATCAAGGTCTACTACGTCAAGAATATCAACGGCGATGATTACGGCGACGCCTCTTTTAGAATTTATAAGACCGACGGGACCAACGCGCTCGGCGGCGTGACCTTCACGCTGACGGACAGCAACGATATACAAGTCTGGAGCGGCGACACAAGCAGCGCCGATGGCTATGCGGACGTTACCATTCCCAAGGCAAACCTCGGAACGGACGACAGCTACGACTTTACCCTTACCGAAACGACTCCTGCACACTACAACGGCGCAGGACCCTGGACCGTGACCGTTGACAAGGGCGCTGTCACAGTTGTACCCCCCGAATCCGACAACTTTTTCCATAACGCCTGGAACTGGCTTGTCAGCGCAGTGACCGGCGACAGCGATAATCTTCTCAGCAACAACACCCTCACTGTTGTGAATACCGCGAAGCCGATATATCACGTGACTTACAGCTGGTCCGGACTGCCCGAAGGCGCGACCGGCCTCCCGACACTCCCGACCGACGACAACGACTACTACGCGGGAGACCTGGTCAACGTTGACAATGCGGTTACCAGCACCAGCACCAAGACGATCGACCACGCCATCTACACGTTCTCCGGCTGGACCACGATCACTCCGGCTCTGGCCGAGGGCAAGATGCCTGCGCACGACGTGACCATATCCGGTACCTGGAGCCATACCTCCGACGACCCGACCTACGACTATACGGTCACTTATTATGACGGGTATACAGATGCCGCCGGAATAAATGACGGCGAGAACCTTTCGGGTACCTACGATAGCACACATACCATCAACGTCGACTCCAACGTAGACCCCGCCGACCACATCAACATCACTCGTACCGGCCACAGCTTCTCCGGCTGGGCGACCAGCAAAGACGCTACGACCGCGTCGTATTCTTGGGGCAACACAATCAGCTTCACCGCAAGCGGACACTATGACCTCTACGCCCTCTGGACTGAGAATTCCAAATACAGCTACTCTCTCATCTATAACGGCAACGGCGGCGCTCTTGCGGACGGCAACCTGAGCTACGGCGACGCCGAGGGATTCTCGAACGTCTATGATACAAGCAAGACCTACACTATCGATGAAAACACCTTTACCCGCACCGGCTACACCTTCCTGGGCTGGGCCGAGACCAACGACGCGAATTACGCCGATCCGAACTTTGATCCGGCTGAGTCACTGACGCTGACCTCTGCAAACAGCAGCAAGACACTCTATGCGGTCTGGAGACGTGACGACGGCGGCCTCAACATAACCAAGGCTTTTGTCGGCCTGAGCGAAGCACAGCTCGCCGCGCTTAATGAGAACTTCACGATCACCGTCACCGGCCCGTCAGACTTCAATGAGGGCGAACCGCTGAATATGTCTCTGGGCGATGCCGAAGGCGGCAACGGCAGCACCGATAATCCGTTCATCTGGGGTTTGTATGAGATCCCGACCGGCCAATACAGCGTTACCGAGTCCAACGCGGGCGTTACCGGCTACAACCTAAGCACGACGAACAACGGTCCCGCGACCGTCACGGCCTATCCTTATAATGATGCCAATGTCCTTTACGCTCTCGCGCAGACAGAAGTCTACACTCCCGCACAGATAAACGTCACGAATACCTATAGTGTTATTTCTAATCCTCCCGCAAACGACGACACCTATTATTATCGTATCGACTACGTTTACAACGGCTATGATTCGACCGGCGCTTCCATTTACAGCGACTCCACAACAGGAAGCGTTATGAGCACCGCAAGTTCTGCTTATTCCTTCTCAGCCGCTTCAACGGCATCGCGCGACGGATATACCTTCGATCTGGTCGGCGGCGCTGACAGAAGCGCAAGCCTTGCAGGAACATCCAGCTCGAATCCGCATGTGTTCACAGTAGAATACCAGTTTACGCAGATAGGCGAGAATCCCACTCCTCTCGGCCCGACCCCGGGTACAGAGACAGGGACGGAGACAGGTACTCCTGTTGAGATACCCGAGGAAGAGACCCCGCTTGCCGAGGCTCCCAAGACCGGAGATAACATCAACCTGTGGCTGCTTCTTGCTCTGGCTTCCGGCGCGGGAATCGTCGCCCTGAATCTTGGCGGCAGAAAGCGCAAAAAGGAAGACGACAAATAACAGGTTACACAGGCGAACGCAATAACAAAAAACGCCTCCGCCCGGAGTTTTCGGACGGAGGCGTTTTCGTTTTGCAGTATGCATATGGGACAGGAAATAACTTCTCGGACGGCCAGCCTTAGCGCTTTTGCGCTTCACAGGGTTTGGGGCCCATATTTTGACGCACTTTACAAATTAAGGAAAATCGGTTATACTTAGTCTAGCAGCTTTTTACGGGACATACACTACACGGGACTTCACATCCGCTGGCTCTCCGGTTTTTATTTTTGCAGAAAAGCGGCTGCGGCGAGAATAAGAGTGATAAAGAAACAGTATATAAGAAAGTAACCAGATTTTATGACGCTATTTATACGGATATGCGTTTTTGTAATTGCTATTGGCAATGCAATTCAGGTACACTTATTCGATAGTATAAATATGGGACGGGTGTTCTATTCGTGATTTGCGTTCAAAGTGAAGAACGGATCCATCGGGCCGGCGAATTTGCCATCCGGGTGGGATAAGACCGCAGAGTGACGGCGGTTTTGAATAAATGTCGTAAGGACTTCTGAGAACGATCCGCAATCCCAAAACGGATTATTTTATAAGGTGGGAATAGAGTATGGCAAACAAGTTAACGCACGCGGCGGAGCGCGCCGCATTCGAAGCGGTTCTGAACACGGCCGGCAAAAAAGCCGTTAAGAACCGCAAGGAAGGCTATGTAGAGGTCATCAACGTGATGCAGAAGATCCTCGGAAACGCATGGCCTGACGAAGCCTACGGCCGGCTCCGCACTGCGTTCAGCAAGGACGGAAAATGGACGGGGTTCTTCAATGACCTTCTCGACCGCGTCGACCACGACTATCTGCTCGGGCTCTTCATGTCGATAGGCTTCGAGGGCGGATTCACGGGCTATCACGAGACGAGGAAATCTGTTGAAAAATACGGCTGCGGAATTCCCTGGGTCATACTGTTTGACCCCACGTCCGCATGCAACCTGCACTGCACCGGCTGCTGGGCTGCGGAATACAGCCGTCAGCTTAACCTGAGCTTTGAGGATATGGACAAGATTGTGACCGAGGGCAAGGCGCTCGGAATCCATGCCTACGTGCTGACAGGCGGCGAGCCGACCGTGCGCAAAAAGGACGTTTTCAGACTGACGCAGAAACACAGCGACTGCGGCTTTATGATGTACACCAACGGCACGCTTATCGATCAGGAATTCTGCGATGAGATGAAGAAATCCAAGAATATCGTCCTCTCGCTCTCAATCGAGGGAGACGAGGAGGCGACAGACGCAAGACGCGGAAAAGGAACGTTCCAAAAGGTCATGAACGCCATGGACCTCCTTCGCAAGAACGGCCTGGTCTACGGAACGTCGATATGCTACACGAGCCAGAACTACAAGGCCGTCACGTCCGACGAGTTCTATGATTTCCTGATTTCCAAGGGCGTCGTTTTCAGCTGGTACTTCCACTATATGCCGGTCGGAATGGACGCTTCGATGGATCTTTTACTTAATCCAGAACAGCGCGAGTACATGTATCATAGGCTGAGAGATATACGCGGATATGAAGGCGGCAAGCCCATATTCTGCATTGATTTCCAGAACGACGGCGAGTTCGTTTCCGGATGCATCGCGGGCGGCAAGTTTTACTGCCACATCAATCCAAACGGCGATGTGGAGCCCTGCGTCTTCATCCATTACTCGTCCGCGAACATAAAGGAAAAGAGCCTGCTTGAGTGCCTGCAGCAGCCGCTGTTCAAGGCCTATCAGGCGGGGCAGCCGTTCAACGGCAATCTGCTTCAGCCGTGCCCGATGCTCGAAAATCCCGAGAAGCTCAAAGCCATGGTCGAAGCCACCGGCGCGAAGAGCACCGATATGACCGAGCCGGAGATGGTCGAGCATCTGTGCGGGAAGTGCGAGTGCTACGCGCAGGACTGGGCGCCATATGCCGACAAGCTGTGGGCTTCCAACCATCCTGATTATCAGAAGAAGTTTCCGGAGGAAGAGCCGAAGGACTGACGGAGCGGAAAATTCCAACGCGAAGCATGACAATAAAAAACGTCCGGGACGAATTATTTCGTCCCGGACGTTTTTATCGCCGCCATAAGATGAATTCAAGTTAAATCCCCGGGTTCAGTTTTAGTTTCGTGCTGTTTCAGATAGTTTATATATTCTTCGCCCCAGATCTCAACTGCCTTTAAAACCGGCTGAAAATGTTTTCCAAGTTCACTGAGCGAATATTCGACCTTCGGAGGTATTTGGTTATATGACGTCCTCACGATAAGATTTTCCGCCTCCATGATACGCAGCTGTTTTGAAAGGGTGGCCTGCGTCAAATCAGGCAATTTGCGCTGAAGCTCACCAAACCGGAGCGTTTGCATGCTTAATTGATATAAGATGAGCAGCGTCCATTTGCCGGACAGCAATTTTTGCGCAGTGGCATATGGGCATATGCCGAATAAATCCGTTCCCATATTTCTCTCCTAACTATCTGATTTGATACTTATTATCAAAAAAATTAGTACTTGAATAAAATTTAATTATGTGTTTCTCTATTGTATGACCAAGTATATAAGACAATAGATAATAAGTCAATATTAAATGGAGGTTGTATTATGCAGAAGGTTTATGAGTTTTTGAAAAAGAGCGGAGCTTTTTATCTTGCCACAGCGGAGGGAAACCAACCGAGAGTGCGGCCTTTTGGGGCGGTAAATGTTTTCGAGGGAAAGCTGTATATTCAGACCGGGAAAGTAAAAAAGGTCTATAAACAGATGAAAACCAATCCTAAGGTGGAAATTTGCGGGATGGTAAACGAGCAGTGGATTCGCATAGAAGCGACGGTTGTAGAGGATGATAGAGTAGAAGCCAGCCAAAGCCTTCTGGATGCCTATCCCATTCTTAACAACCGCTATCACGCAGGCGATGGGAATTGCACCGTCTTTTATTTGAAAGACGCGACTGCAACTATTTATTCCATGGAAGCAGAGCCGGAAGTAATTCATTTTTAATCAGGAAAATTATGCGCCAGGCAGGGAAAAAGGCCGTCGATTTTTATCGGCGGCCTCTTGTTTTCACTGATTTTTGTTATATCGGTAACGCTGCAAAAAAATTGTTATCATGACAGCGAAACTTTACAACGCGTTTTATTCCGGTTTTGTACCATTTCTTCTGCATCTGTGATAAAATGTTTGAAAATATTAAACAGGGCCAGCCTGGCGGGTAGGTGATTTCATATGTTTTACATAAACAATATCGAATATAGCAACCTGTTGATATTCAGCATTCTCATCAATGCGACTATATATGTATTTCTATGTACACAAAAAGCCCGCCAGAGTCACTCGACAAAACTTTTTAGGTGGTTTATTTTATCCACAATATTAGTGGCCGTATTTGAAGCGCTGGGCTGGATAATTGCCGTTCCCGGCAATGAGTCCCTGATACCTTTTAATTATTTGAGCAACGTTCTTTTTTTCTCTTTCAATATCCTGCCCGCAGCATGCGGTCTTCGCTATCTTGATTATATAATATATTTTTCCAAGGAGAAGAACAGAAAGAAATTTTTCCTCTATCTTACTCCGGTATATCTCAATATCGTCTTTGTGATTTGCAACATATTTTTTGACGGGTTTCTTTTCAGCATCGACTCTGCAAATGTGTATCATCGGGGGATCGCGACCTATATAGGGAATGGATTTACTTTCCTGTTTGCAGCAATAATCGTCATAGGTTTTTTCCGCAACAAACAGATGATCACAGGACGGATTACACAGGTTATTTTGACACTGACTTTGCTGCCTGTCGCAGGGGTCGTTCTTCAAATGCTGTTTTACGGATTATCATTAAGTATTCCGGCTTATACGCTTGCTATATTCATCAGTTTTCTTCTTATGGAAAGGAATGAGCTGTTAAAAGATCCGCTGACACTGCTGAACTCGCGTGCACAGATGGAAAGCCGGCTTCAGTACAAATTAAAAGCACGGGAACCGTTCACTGCCGTTATGATTGACGTGAACGATTTTAAAAAAATAAATGATATTTATGGTCACACCGTCGGAGATAAAGTTCTGAAGGATGTTTCAAGAATACTTCTCTCCAGTGCAAATTTTGAGGACTTTGTATGCCGATTTGGAGGAGACGAATTTTTTGTCATACTTGAATCTGCAGATGATATTGGGTATTCTTATACAAAAAGAGTCGATCAGGCGCTGCTGGAATATTGTTCCAATAAGTCTTATTCGATTAGTTTGAGTTATGGTCATCTGTATGTGGATCACTCTGTAGAATATGAAGTTGAGGAGCTGGTTCGAACCACTGACCAGCTGATGTACAAAGATAAAATTACCGGGAGACACTAGAGTGTTTTGAAGCAACGAACGCATTGTAATTACAGGCTCTTTTGATGTTTCAAGAGCTTTCAAGGCCGCATGAATACAGGCAAAACAAAAGACCGCCGACTTTCGTCGGCGGTCTTTTCTATGGCGCGGGCATTCTTATGGCCTTTTTTCAAACAAACGGTAAAATCAATGCTCTTACGGCAATCATAATTTGCAGCGAAGCTGCTTTACGATTTCCTTAGAAGGTTATACAGGACCTGCGCCATTTCGGCGCGAGTGGTGCTGCCCGCCGGGTTGAGCTTTCCGCCGCTGCCGGAGATTATCCCGGCCCCAACCAGTGTGTTCATGGCGGCTTCGGCGTAATCGGAAATCTGGCCGGCGTCTTCAAAGTCGTCTGTCGCCCTGGTTACAGTTGCTTCGGGATATTCTCCCAGCACGTCCAGCGCCCTGTACAGCATGGTAAACATATCCTGCCGGGTAATCTCGCTGCCTGGCTCAAACCTGTTGCCGCCCATGCCGTTTGAAATACCAAGCCGCTTCGCTGCGGCAAGATAGTTTGTGTAGTAGGTCTTGCCCGCATCGGTGAAGTTGTCCGTGGGATTTGCGTCGGCTCCGATGCCGTAAGAGCGCATCAGCATCACAATGAACTGGCCTCTCGTCAGCGCGGCGTCGGGGCTGAACGCACCGTTTCCGGTACCGGAGGCAATCCCGCGGGCCGCGATAAAGGTCACGGCGTTTTCAGACCAGCTGCCGACGGACACATCGCTGAAAGCCACCTTGTTATAACCTACGGCGTATTTTGAAAAGTGATTTGTCTTAAATTCCACCATGCCGGTGACGGCGTTATATCGTCCGCGCACCGTCTCCAGTGTACCTGCGTCGCTTACGTAATAGACCACGATGGCGTCCAGGTCCTCGCCTGCGGCGAGAGTGTACGGAATGCCTATGCTTGCCGTTCCGCCGCCAAAGTCGGATATAGCGGCGCTTCCGGCCGTCAGGCTGAAATCATACACCGGGCGGCCGCCGACAAGATCCCGGTCCGCTTCAGACAGAGTTTTCGCGTCCACAAGGGCGATTTCAAGCACAACGGCGTTTGCTCCGGCAGCGCTATCGATATGCGCCATTGCCGCCGCGTCGAAGCCGACGGTGACAACGTCGGTTTCAAGCCTGACGCTTTGTCCGCTGCCGGCCAGCCGGTCGACCTGCCCGGAAGGAATGTTAACTCTCAGGCCGTTATCGGAGCTCGTCATGGTGCCGGTCGCCGTCGTTGAGCCGTCCGCGCTGACGATTCTGACGCTTTCTGTTTTATTTCCCGTTCCGCCGCTAGGCTCTCCGCCGGAGGACGCTGCACTCCAAGAGGCCGTGATGCTAACGGCGTTTCCCGGCATGTTAAAGGTGGTGGAAGCGCTGGACGCGTTTGCAAAGGCAACGCCTGACGATGAGCTCCAGCCGTCAAAAGTATATCCGCTTCTGGTACCCGCGTTTATGGCAACGGCCGTCCCGGCAACGTGATTGCCGCCGCCGGTCGCGCCCGTTCCGCCGCCTTCCAGCGTTACGGAATAGGCGGTTCCCACCTTGATATCTGTGCCGTCGAGGTAGATTCCCTTACCTGCGGCGCCGGGACCCGCCAGCTCTATCGCGGCGAGGTCGCCGGACACCGCGCCGGTGGCGATGATGCGATTGGAGGAAGCGCCGAACCCATACGGCAGCCATACATGTATGGATGCGTCCTGCGTCAGGTCTGGCGCGATTAAAAAGTCGAAAAAAGCAATGTCGCTGACACTTGCGGTGAGTATGATTCCATAGCTGTCATCTTCCCCGATCACGGCGCCGCCGCCAACCGTGAGCCTCGAGCCGTCCACGTTTCCGCCGACAGACTTATTGATATTCTGTCTAACGGTGCCGCCGGTGATGGACGCGGAGGCCGTTCCGCTTACCGATATTCCATAGATGTCACAGCCCCCGCCGGAGTAGAGAGTATTTACGTCGCCGCCGGTCATGACAACCGAGGTGTCTCCGGTGACCGAACCGATGCTGATGCCGCCGTAGACGCCGCCGTAGACGCCGGAGATTACGGTTCCGCCGTGAATCGTGACCGCGGTGTTTCCAGTGACTGATGCGTCGCCTCCGCCACAAAGGGTGCTGACGGTGCCTCCGGTCATGGTGAGTCTGGTGTCGCCGGTAAACGCGTCGGAATAGGCTCCGTAGACAAGCCAGTCGCTCAGGTCGGCGTTATCCGCGGGCGCGTTCGAAACGCCCCATTCGGAAAGAGATTTTTCCGAGGAGTCCTTTTCGCCGTCTCCGTCGGCGTCGACATAGACGGTGGTGGTGCTCTCGCCGGAGCCCGACGCGATGAGCAGCGGCGCGCCGTAGGCGTAGATGCGGTGGGAGGTCGTATTTATTATGGGCAGGGGCGCCGCCTTGACATCGGTGCCGTCAAGACAGGCGAATTTGCCGTCCGCACCGATGCCCGCAAGCCGGATTTTCGCCAGGTCGCCGGATGCCGCCCCGGTGGCGACGGTCGCTGTTTCCAATAAACCAAAGAAGGCGGGAAGCAGTACATGCACAGAGCCGTCGGCGCCGGTCAGCCCCCCGTCAATGACAAAGCTGTCCACGCCGTCCGTAACGCTGCCGACGTTGATGCGGATGCCGTCGGTGGCTCCCGCGCCGATGGCCGCGCTCCCGCTCACAGTGAGGGATCTAGTGAGTATCGTTGTGTTGCCTTCGGTCATTTTTACGCTTCCGCCAACCGCGCCGCCGGAGATGTTGACGGAGACGCTGCTGAGTATAACGTTTTCATAAACGGTATCGCCGGTGACGGCTCCACTCACCGTGCCGCCCCGTATGTCAACAGAAATATTTCCGGTTACGCTGTTGCCGATACCAGAGCCGCCGCCGCCGATGGATCCCACCGCACCGCCAAGCATGGTGATTTTCGTATCGCCGGACACCGCGGCCTGATAGCTGCCGCCATAGACGATCACTGTGGAAAGATCGTTGCCCTGCGCGGTTTGATCCGTATAAGCACCGCCCGGCGCCCAGATGGATTCGCCGGCGTCGATCTCGCCGTCCCTGTCGGCGTCGATATAGACGACGGTGTTTCCCTGCGTTGTGCCGTCCGCCAGGATCAGCGCCACGCCGTTGGCATAGATCTGACCTTCGTTCATCGTAGGCTCCGGAAGGTCCGCCCACGCGGTCACAGGCAGAGCGGAAAACAACGACAGTACCAGCGCGGCAGATAATAAAACGGATAAGATTTTCCTTCTCACTTCATGTACCTCCCATGCAAAATAAAACCGATATGTCCCATAATTTAATATGCTTCTGTACGCGGGTGATGACAAGCACCTTCAAAATAACGGAATCCCTCGGCAGGCTTTGCGCTTTCTGTCCCGTCAGCGCCCCGAATACGAAGAATCCGTATCCATACCGGTGAAGCAGCCCCGCTTTTCTTAGAAAGCCTTCCGCGCCGGCCGCCGTCACGGTTCGGCTTGCTTTCTATACGCCATAAGACCGATGCGTCGAGTTTCATATGACATGAGAATAGCACCCCACAAAAAAATAAAGAATCACCCGGACGGGTGATTCTTTAAAAATAGAAAAGCCTTCGTATCGCGGCAATTTTTCTTGCCGGGACTTTCCCGGCCCTTATGTCTGGTTTGACATCAGAATATATGTAAGCTCTGTACGATTGCTTGCACCGACCTTACGATAGATGCTTCTGATATGGGTTTTTACCGTGTTTTCGGACATATTGAGCAAGGCTGCAAGCTGGGAGTTGTTTTTTCCCTGAATAACCCCGTCGATAATATCCGCTTCACGCTTGGTAAACTTGAATTTATACTCGGACAGGTTTTGCTCTCCGTCCTCAAATTCCATAGCAATAAAAAACTGCATGTTGTTCGGGCCTGAGCCGTTCCTGCGGAATATGATGTCCGCAAGCAGGTTTCCGTTGTTTGTCTTCCATGCTCCGGAGCAAAGCGACAGCGGGGAAGAGCCCTTTGTTTCGGACAGCATATCCTCGCACAGCTGCTTCACGTGGTACAAAATGCTGGAACCAAAGACCGTCTGCGTTTTGAGCATTTCAAGGCCTGTCACGTTGCTTCCCGCGAGGCTCAGGTCTTTATCAAGAAGGCACAGCCCTTTCTTCGACAGATGCCAGCCGTCGGTTTCAAGACAGTCTGCCGCAGAAACGGTATGGATGATGTGAAAGACCGTGGATATATGCGGCTGCAAAAGCCGCAGGAGAAACATATCTTCATCGTCGAACTCCGGCTTCTCACGGCTTCGGTGAAGGTAAATCTCTCCCAGGAACTGCCCCTTATAGACGATTCGGACGCAGGCGACGTGAAAATCCTCCTGCGAGGCAAGGAAGTCGCTTCTGGGTTCGGTTTCGACCGCAATCTCGCCCCGGCTGTATTCCAACGCTTTATAGACCAGAGCCTCGTTTCCCGCACCGTACGTCTCTTTTCCTTTCAGATAGTCCTCACGCTCAGGAAACGGCTGCTTTAGATAATGGCGTTCAACGCTTCCCGCCGTATAAGGCTTGAAAAAGCTGCAGTCCCTGCTGATTGCGCAGAAGAACATCCCGCTGTCATAGTTGATTAACTCGTGGAGCTGCAGGATGGCAAGCTTCAAAAATTCCTGAAAGGAAAAGCATTCATAAGCGCCGGAGATCAGGCGGTTCAGTTTTAAAACCTGTTGATTGTCCAATTCAATGCCCCCAGACATATAAGTGACATTATTAATGGATTATAAGGCATCTGACTGATTCCGCATATCGCCTGAACGGGTGATTTTATCTTAAAGGCAGCGATGGAGACTTTACACGTACCTTTCAAGGTATACGGCCGGAAAGCTTTTTCCATGCGCCGGGTGAATTCTTTTTGCACCTGTGGACAAAATCCTGCGCCAGCTGTCATGGCAGGCTTCTTTGTCATAGTAAAGAATCGGTTCGTAAGGAGCGCCCGCGAGCTTAAGTATGTTTCTGGCCGCATCACCCACAAATGCGTCCTCTCCCACAATCAGGGAAATGCTGCCTTTCGTATGTCCGGGCGTATGAAGGAAGCGGCCGGGAATGCCTATAAAATCCGGGAGCACGTCATGCTGCTCCGACAGAATGATGTCCCCGGCCCGTCTGAAATATGGCGAAAAGGTATCCGCCGCTTTTCCGCCTGCCAAACCGTACAGCTGCATCGCAGCGCTCAGAGTCCCGCTTGCATATCGTTCGGCGGCGGGGTGGACGTTGCGGCCCGCTTCGAGGTAAGCGGCGCATTTTTCATTCATGATGATTCTTATCTGCGGGTTCAATGAAAGCAGATAGGGTAAGAGACCGCAGTGATCGCTGTGATGATGCGTCAGCAGCAGATAGCGAACGGACGATGGTTCAAGGCCCAAACGCTTTAGTTTTAACAGAAACCTTTGCTCATTGCCGGCGTATCCGCAGTCGATAAGCAGATATCCGTCCGCGGCCCTGAGCAAAAAACAGTTCGTGCGGGAAAGCTCTATTTTTTGAAAATTATCCATCGGACTACCCCGTTTGATTGTGCATTAAATTGACTTCATAACACTTGTGCTATGAAGCAGATTTAATTTGCAAATCTGAATTGTTTTATATTATTAGCATTGTTCGATTGTATTTTTGCCATTCTTTTTGGCTCTTAGCAAAGCTTTATCAACGCGAGAAACAAATTGATCCATATTTTCGCCTAAATTATAAGTACCGATTCCCAAACTAATCGTAACCGCTTCTACCTCAATGCCAAATTTATATGAATATACAGTTTCTCTGATTTTATTTGCGACTACAAGAGCATTTTCTAGGCTTAAATCAGGAAAGAGCACAATAAATTCATCGCCGCCCCAGCGAAACAACAGATCGGTAGCACGAATCGTGCGTTTGATTAATGAAGCGATGTCATGCAAAACAATATCGCCTTTATCATGCCCGTTAACATCATTTATCTGCTTAAAATTATCAATATCAAACATGCTAATTGAAAATGTTGTTCCGTACCTCTCCACTTTTTCAACTTCGCAGTTGACAAAATATTCAAACTTTCTTCTGTTATATGTTCCTGTCAGCATATCGAAGGTCGCCAAATTTTCAAGCTGCTTGTTAGTCCGCTTTTGCTGCGTAATCATTTCTTTTAATTTTTGTTCATACATTTTCTTTTCGGAAATATCGCGTGATGTTCCGATATAACAGATGAGAGTCTCGTCTTTAAAGATGGGCTTGACACAAACCTCACACCATATTTTGTGACCGTCTTTACAGACAAATTTTACATCATATAAAGGCGAATCGCCTTTGCTCCCGATGTCTCTTCTTTTTTTTACCTGATCCATTATGAGCTTTTTTGACTTGTCGGTTAAAAAATCCAACATGCATCGTCCAATAATTTCGCAGTCGTTATATCCAGTCATCCCTTTGACTGTTGGACTGATAAAAGTAAAAATCATGTTTGTATCAAGTTCCCAAATGACGTCTTTTATATTTTCCACCACATATTTATAGCGGGAGTATTCATCTAAAATCCCTTTTTTAGTTATCATTCATTACACCTTGTTTCAACTCTATTTTAGCATGAATGAGGAATTAAACAATATAATTTTGTGGGATTATTGAAGAAGTCTATCAAAAATTTTACGCTATTAAGTTGACTGTGCACTCTTGCGCTACGTGATGAATTGAGCATAAATTTCAAGCAAATAATGGGCTTATTAAAATTTCGGCGGGAGCCGTCAGGCTCCCGCTTTTTTCGCTATTTTTCAATGTTAATATCAAGTTTTTTGGCTATGTCCTTTGCCGTATAGCCCTTTTCTTTTGCCTTTTTAAGGATTGCATTCATTGAAAGAGCCTTGCGGGGTTTGGGCGTGAGAATAGCTTTTTTCTTTGCCTCCAATGTAGCAATGTTTTTCTTGTGAGATTCGATTTTAGCTTCAATTTCAGAAACTCGCTCATCAGCTGTGCGACGTTTGCGCTGTTCGCCCATAATTACACTCTCCTTTAAAACGAATTGTTTTTTGATAACAGCACTCAGGGTAGTATATGTAAATTATTATAGCTAAAAGCAAGCAAACTTAAAACAGAAACATGTAATTTTAATTGACGATAATTCTAATTATTTTCTTTATTAGGTTCTTTAGAGCGAATTACTGGATAGCGTGTATGACAAACTTATCGAGCCATTAATGGAGTTGTATGTGTCAGCAGCACATTATATTACTATGCGAGGCAGGAGGTCGGAAAAGGAGATGGCAAATTTAAGCCGGAGGAAATCGACAAGACTATTGAGGATATGTACGGACTGCATGATATTAAGGAAAATGAACCATAATGCAAAAGCCGCCCAGCTTGGGCGGCTTTTGGAGAAAGTTACATTGATTTACAGGAATCAGCGCATTTTTTACATTCAGAGGCGCATTCCTGGCAATGCTCATCTTTAAACTCTGAGCAGCTGGTGGAGCACTCGTCGCAGATCGTCGCGCACAGCTGGCAAAATTTCTGAACATGCTTAGAATCCGATGACATAAGGCAAGCCGCCTCCTTGCAGATGCTGGCACATTCCATCATTTGTGCTATATGGTCTTTCCGCTCTGCGACATCAGGCTCATTCAGACAAAGCTTAATGCACTCGTGGCATGCCTGCGCACAGCGGTTGCACTCATCGATACAAGATTGATATTTATCTGTACAGTTACAAACAACACCCATTTAATAACCTCCTTTTGATTAATATATTTTCATATTTTCCCAAAAGAAAAGCTTTATTCAGGAAACGGGCTTAATAATTCAAATTATGGACATGAAACAATTTATATTATATTTCACACGCTTATTGTCAGTGCTGAGAAAATCAGGGTTATTCCGGACACGAGAAACTAAAGGAATCCCAAATGAATATGATGTATTGTAGCAGTGCTATACACAGGGTACATACCCCAGTGGAAGGAGGTGTACCTTATGTGTTGCTGCTGTAACTGCCGCTGCCGCCGCTGGCGGTGCGGCTGGGTCTGGAATGGTCATTGCTGGCATTGCTGCTGTGGACCTATCGCCTAATTACCGCTGATGAACATGCACGGAAACATTCGCAAAAAGCCGTGCTTAATTTATTCCATATAAGCGGAGCGCCTGCTTTTGTGGGTGCTTCGTTTGTATGGATAAAATATTTATAAATTCATTTAACGAACCGGCAATGATTTTGCGCATATTCTACAATCTTTTACAATTTTTCTGCTGTCGACAAAAAACAACAATTTATTTGCCTTATATGGACTATTCTGAGCGCCGTTGGGAGAAAGAAAATATTTCTTGAAAGGAAAACACGAATGAAAAGAATCAGTAAAGAATACTCCATATTATTCAATGCAATTACCGATGTCGAAAACGAGCTGGCAAAGATCAGAGCGAAGCTGATAAGGATTCAGCAGGATGCCGAAGAGGCGTACATAAAGAGCGGCGATA
The DNA here is from genome assembly GCA_034926415.1 of Oscillospiraceae bacterium. GTDB lineage: Bacteria > Bacillota > Clostridia > Oscillospirales > Oscillospiraceae > JAYFRC01. Next base: position 16,905 of record JAYFRC010000015.1, on the reverse strand, counting down.
AGCGGCGAGTCGGGAGAAATGAAACCGCATAAGAAGGGAAAAGGTGAGGCTGACAATGAGCGTAATTCTGAAGGGAGGCCGTCTGTTAGAACCGCCGGTCTCCCTTGTTGATGTGTTACTCCTGATAAGCGTTTAGACAAGCTGCTTTACATTAGTCCGTTATAAGGCGTATGCGCTTCCAATCAAATATCCATACCAGAAAGCAGTACATATAGAGCTATGGCGGCCACATAAAAAACTGAAAAAAAGTATTGCCATGGAAATTTCTTCTTATGAAGATACAGGACTACCGCAAAAATAATCGCAGCTCCTATTCCGGCAATTATCCACTTGGATTGCTGATTTAAGATTATTCCAATAATTACAAGAATGACCATAAGCGGCATTGTCAAAAAAGCGGCTTTTATTGTATCATTCAGGCGTGAACGAAAAATAGCCCAGGAGATTGATAAAATAAGAAATGCAGATAATGCTATTCCAATAATATGAACTGATACAGACTGGCTCATTCCAGAAAGACCGATTAAAGCATTTGTGACTAATGCGGTCAACAAAAATGCCAGGTTGAAAAGAACATATCCCCCTGCTGCGATAGCAAGAATAGACAATATCTTTTTCTGATAACGCTTCAGTTTCATCGTATCGTTGCTCCCTTTTGCGTAATCTCTTAAAATAGTATGTCATTTGACTGAGATTTTACACAAAGTTTGGGATGATTTCTAGTTGAGGCATCTTGTAGTTTTTATTTATTAAAATAAAATTATCAGGACAATAACCACAATTGCGATAACAAAGATTATCTGTGTCGGACATCCACTTAATTATTTTATAAATATTTTAAGCGGGAGCCGTTAGTCAGGCTCCCGCTTTTTTGATGCTGGGCTTTAATATTAAATCTTTTTGCTATGGCCTTGGCTGCATAGCCTTTTTTCTTAGCTTCAAGCCAGGCTATGTTATCCTTGTGCGGTTCAATTTTTTGTTACAAATCAGACAGCAGACTATAAAAAAATGAAGTAGGAAAGGAAGGCAGCGGATAGCGAGCCGATAAAATCCGAGACCATATCAAAGTTTGTATCTCTTAATCCTCTCTGCATTTTCTCCTTGCTATTCAAATCACTGATAAACTCAATTATTTCACAAAGCGTACCATAAAAAATGCCTAAAAGCAGAATGTAGAAAGCCCGGAACAATTTTGAGTCTCCATATTCGAAAATATTAGAAAGAAAGAAATAGAAAAAGACTGCAAACGAAAATGATCCTATTACATGTTGCACTCTGTCATATTTTTTCGACTTATAATACAAACTTCGATAATATCCAAAATATGAGTCTAAAAACAATGAAATTATAACAATAATATAAGCTGCGGCGGGGACAACAAGATTATAAAAGTAAGACGCAATATAGATAAGAGACAAAAAAACTATTGATGTAATCGCCGACTTTATTGCAGTTTTATTTTTCCTATTAATAAATTCTTTTAGAAGCAACAACTCTATTAAGCTGAAAATAACAAAAAAGGCAAAGAGAATCCAATCCATAATTTTTCTCAGCTATTCCGCTTTACAGCGTTTACAATTAACAGCAAGATTACAGCACCTCCGGTGGCTACAAGAAGACTCCATATATTAAATCCGGTAATACCATACCCTCCAAGAAGATTCATTATGATGCCTCCGATAATCCCTCCGACAAGACCTACCAGAATGTTCATTCCTGCACCCATTTTCTTGTCGTTGCCTGTAATCAGACTTGCTATCCAGCCGGCTAATGCGCCAATAATGATCCATCCAATTATGCCCATATTTTTCCTCCTTAAGGTTTTGCTTTTTTATTATTATCTTTTATTTGGAAAATAAACCTGCTTTTTGAATGATGTTACGCTATTTACGGAAAACAATTCTAATGTGAAAAGAGGAATCCACAATATAGAGCGTTCGTGAGAAATTAATGTATTTCAACCCAAAGACGGTACGGCGTGTAATGAATAAGTACGGCCCGCTTTCAGAAATGCGCCGTCGTAGAAAGTACAAATATGTGGGACAACAGCGGAGATTGCCGCCACTATAACCTGCGGCGCGGGCATCACCGTTGGAAATATCCGACGGCTGGACCAAAGCTGCGTACAACGGAATGCCCGGCTGGTGCAGCATGGAGTATTTGAAGAAATACTGAGAGATTCGGAACTGGAAATAAAACGTCCCTCCCGCGGCAATCTCGCGGGAGGGACGTTTTTTCAAGAAAGCATAATAATCGTTCGTGTATTAAACGAACTGCAAGGCTCAGCATAAAGAGGAAAATGCCCGGTTTACTCATAATCAATTTCTTATCTGCAAGATGTTTTCTTCCGTCAAATCCATATACTGGATTTCAATCTCAGAAGCATTTCCAATGTAGGTGCTGACCCACGCATTGTATTCGGATGCGTCTACCGGGTGGGTCGTGTCATATTTTCCATCTTCCATAATATAGTAGACGAATCCCGTCCCGCTTTTGTCTATATCACTTGGAAACGAATTGTTTTGATAGTCTGTTCCTGAAAAACTTTTGTCCCATGCGTCCACCATTCCGACTAATTCATAGCTGTCTGTTTCTGGCACATATTGATAGAGGCTGTAGGGCCAAAAGTTATCACCAGCGAGTCCCTGATTATGGGACCAACCCGCTTTGATGATGCCGTTATCATAAAATGTCAGCATAGGAAATTCACTGAGTTCTGTTTTCAGTTTCTTTGTTTCTGAGTCGTAAGCAAACACATATCCTGCCTCGCCAGCCATATATGTATTGGTGTACATAAGGATGAGTTCTTCTTTCCCGTCGTTATCCACGTCATATAACGCAAATTTATTTTGAGCCATATCACCCGATAGCTCAGCAGCGTCGGTGCCGTCGGGAAGTATATTGTTTTTTGTCAGGTTTTCAAGTGCATCAGAATAGGCATTATACATATCATCAAGTTGACCGGCGGATGTATCAGGTTCTGCCGGGGTGCCGGTTGTTGTGTCTTCCGGATTGTTAGCCGGTGTGCTTGTCGGTGTTTTGGGAACCATATCCGAGGCGGATGTAGACGAAGCCGGGGTGCTGCTACAAGCGGTGATCATTAAACATAAGGTCATAGAAAAAATAAGGATTAAAATTTTTTTCACCTTGTGGATTCTCCTTTTTATTGCCTAAAAATATAGATAATTAGTTTTTCTTTATAACTGCCGCATTTGTCTCGCTTCCTGAAATTCTTTGGCAGATGATAAGCGTTAAGCAAAATTCAAATATAGCATTAATTATCAGATCTTATCCCAACTATTCCAAACCCAATACCAATGGCAAATAAAATAATCTCTCCAAATCCGCCAAAGCTACTTTGAGGATCAATTAGAATAAATCCACCAATCATGATGAACATTAATCCAAATAAAATCAGTTTAATTCCCTTCATAGAAATAATCTCCTGTTCCTTTAAATTGCGCAGTATTGCTGTGATCTCCAGGTGGCCAAGCTGCTCATAATTGTTACCCAATGACAATCCGCAGCCAATTCAGCGTAATCTGTAAGCCCGCTCTGTATGGGCGTTTAGGGACGAACATATTATGAGAACCGCATTTTATTAAAGAAATTCTAAGCTGTTAAAATATTCAAAAGTGTTAGATAGTCAGCCATTACTTATAAATATAAATTCTTAATTTATACCATAAAAGCATGCCTGTTAATTGATTAAACCGGCAGTCTTACTCTTTCGCAAAATCGCTCTTCGGGTGAGCGCAAATCGGACATTTCCAATCATCTGGCAGCTGTTCAAAAGGAATATCGCCATCGTAGACATACCCGCAGATCTGACAAACCCATTTTTCCTTCTTTTCCTCAGGAACCTCCCCGGTTTCATTAAACGCTTTGAAAGCTTCCATCGTTTTGGCCTTCATATCCTTTTGATAATTGCCATAGATGAGCGGTTCGCCCTCTCCAAGCCAGGCATCGGTAACCTCACAGAAAAATGCCGTATGCGTTGACAGCTCCTTTGAATCCGTCACTTTACAGCGCAGATAAGCAGCGGCACTTTCCAGGACTGGTAACCCATCGGCAATTTTATGCGGGACGTTAGACCATTTGTCCGCATTGCGGCAAGACTGAAAGCCAAAGTTCCCTATAACAAACGGGTCAACGTTTGTACCGAGAACAGAAACGGTGAACTCTTCGGTCTGCTTAATTGCCGCATTGGTTTGATTTGCCTGAATACTACAGAGAATGACGGTGGGAACAGGCGAACTTGTCGACTGTATAAATGCATCCACAATACAGCCCGCATATTTGCCATCGAATTTTGTTCCTACGACATAAAGACCGTAAGAAATTTTATACAGAGCGTTTGAATTCATATAATCCTCCTAAAATTGGAATCATTGCCAAACAAGCCGTATTTTTTAACTATTATTAATAATATACAATGCTTTTATAAATAAGACAATAGCTGGTTTTCGCAGCGTCAGAGCGCAGCGGCCGACTTGAGAGCAACGCAAAGCCGCCGCAAGGTGCTGTCCGTCATGCTGTGTGGGACAAAGCTCTCAGTAGCTGAACTAATTGCAACCAGTACGTATATCAAGTAATTAATAGATATAATATTAAGGCTTTCTGCAAAAAGATACAAAATTCTCTGTTGACAACTATATAGAAGGAGCATACTATATACAGTAATCTCTTTGCGCTGCATTACATTCTGTAAAAAGAATGCGAGATCTACAGTACAAACTGAACAGGCGATGGACCTCATAGAGGTACATGGGGCCGGGTCACCTGACAAGTGGCAACAGATTGCAGTGAAGTGCACATCTGTGGGACAGTTGTATGTTCCATAGGTGTGCTATTTTTATACCTTGGACAAATGACCTTGTATGGAGTGCCATAAGAGAAATCAGACTTCGTCGAGAGGCGAAAACGGAGGTTTCTTTATGACAGACAACAGAAAAAGCATGGCGGGACTCAGTTCCGCCGACGCGAAACGATTGCAGCAGCAATACGGTAAAAACGAACTGACACCGCAGAAAAAAGAAACTTTTTTCAAAAAAGCTCTCCATATTATCTGTGAGCCAATGTTCCTTTTGCTGATTGTGGCCGCAACCATTTATTTCTTCCTTGGGGAACCTAGAGACGGTGCCATCATGCTGATTTTCGTAATCGGCATGATCAGCATCGACATAATTCAGGAACTGAAAACCGACAAAACACTCAATGCGCTCAAGGACTTGTCCGCGCCGCATGTGAAGGTCATCAGAGACAGCGGGGAAACCATGATCGCCAGCGTGGATCTTGTGCCGGGTGATTTGATGCTGATATATGAAGGCGTCAAGATTCCAGCCGACGGTGTCGTGGTAAGGTGCAATGATCTCTGCGTGGAAGAGTCTTCACTCACCGGCGAGACTGAAGGCGTCTGGAAGATACCACACGAAGGCGGAGAGCCGTCCAATGATTACTGGCGCAAGGATTATTGTTATGCGGGTACACTTGTTACACAGGGTACAGGTACAATTTTGGTTGATAAAATCGGCGTGGAAACCGAATATGGCAAAATCGGTCAAAACGTTGCAGCCGCCCCGGATGAGCCGTCGCCTTTACAGAAGCAGACAGGCAGGCTCGTAAAAACATGTGCCGTAATTGCGGGAGTACTGTTTGCTCTTGTCGGTGTGATTACCTATTTTAATCTCTCCGACCATGCTTTTGGCGCCCGTTTGACTGAAAGCATCCTGTCCGGCATTACACTTGCAATGGCCATGATCCCCGAAGAATTTCCCGTAATTTTGACTGTGTTCCTTTCCATGGGCGCATGGAGGCTTGCAAAGAAGCAATCGCTGGTCCGAAAGCTTCCGTCTGTCGAAACGCTTGGATCCGTATCGGTGCTATGCGTAGATAAAACGGGAACCATTACGATGAACCAGATGGCGGTCCAAGAAACCTGGGTACCGAACGGTGACGAACATACTCTTATTGAAACGATGGGACTTGGCTGCGAAACGGACGCATATGACCCGATGGAAAAGGCAATGCTTGCTTATTGCGACAGCCATGGGATTTCGAAGGAGCATCTCTTCAGCGGTGAACTGATCAGCGAGTATGCATTTACCAACGAGTTGAAAATGATGGGACACGTCTGGCGCAGGAACGGCGGACTTGTTATTGCTGCCAAAGGCTCGCCGGAAAGAATTCTGACTATCTGCAATTTGACAGAAGTCGAAAGAGAATCTACCGAGCAAAAGATTACTGAAATGTCCAAAGAGGGTCTGCGCGTTATCGCAGTTGCGACCGCAACCCCGGCTTCGGTGGAAGATGTCCCCGCAGGCATCACTGAATGCAGCCTTGATCTCTGCGGTCTGATCGGTCTTGCCGATCCTCCCCGCGAGAGCGTCAAGGACGACATCGCCGTCTGCCGCAGGGCCGGTATCCGCGTGGTGATGATTACCGGCGACAACGGGATCACCGCTGCGTCCATCGCAAGAAAAATTGGTATGGAACACTGTGACAATATCATTACCGGCGATATGCTGAATGAAATGTCCGATGATGAACTGCGGGATGCGGTCAAAGATGTTTCAATCTTCTCACGCGTTATTCCGGAGCATAAAATGCGAATCGTCAAGGCGTTTAAAGAAAACGGTGAGATCGTCGCAATGACGGGCGACGGAGTGAACGATGCGCCGGCTCTGAAATATGCAGACATCGGTATTGCCATGGGTAAGCGCGGAAGCGAAGTTTCCCGTGAGGCCGCCGATCTTATCCTAATGGACGACAATTTTACTACCATAGTTGAAACAGTCAGAGACGGTCGGAGAATTTACGACAACATCCGGAAGGCGGTCGGGTACGTATTTACGATCCATATCCCGATCGCATTCACATCACTGCTTGCTCCGATTCTCGGGGTTGCACCCGCCGCGCTGATGCTCTTGCCGCTGCACGTGGTTTTACTTGAGCTTCTAATTGACCCGACCTGCTCCATCGTATTGGAACGCCAGCCGGCTGAAGCCGACATCATGACACGTAGACCGCGCGACCCACAGGCAAAGCTTTTAGACGGACGACTCCTGACCAAAAGTCTGATTCAGGGGCTAGCTGTTTTTGCCGCTTCCTTTGGCATATACTTTACCGTCCTGGCGGGCAATCCCGCGAATGCGCCCGTCGCCCGGGCTATGGGTCTTGTAGTCATCATGCTGTCAAACCTGCTCTTGGTTCAGGTGAACAGCTCCGATCGTGATTTTGCGTTTCAGTCGATAACCCGCCTTGTAAAAGACGGGGTTATGTGGGCGGCCAACATTGGCACAATACTCATGCTGGCAATGATTCTTTATACGCCGCTCTCACACTTACTGAAACTCGCCCCACTTACGGCCGGACAGTTCTTTGGCTCGGCTGGCATTGCGGCGGCGGCAGTACTGTGGTATGAAATAGTGAAGCTGATCAATCGAATCCGGACAAGATAATCTCACATAACAGGCGCAATAAAAATACCGCCACCGATATCATATTGGCGGCGGTATTTTATATTAATTATGTTTAGATGACATCGCATCTGCTTTTGTCCGATGAACCGTGCCTTTTGGATGCTGGGGCGGGGCATAAATTGAATACACTTTCAGCGGAATATTATAAAAACACTGCTGAACGCGGGTTTCTTGACGTCAACAATAGCGACCAAAAACAACCCTGAAATAGCATAAATGTTCTAAATTTACGAAATGAGGAAAGACAACTTTTGAAGCTTGAAACAAGCATATAGACGCAAAAAAGACTGAAACGTAACGTTTCAGCCTTTTTTATTTGGTCCGAGTGAGAGGATTCGAACCTCCGGCCTCTTGAACCCCATTCAAGCGCGATACCAAACTTCGCCACACCCGGAAATCAGCTTTACTAGAATACCACAGAGCGTGTCTAAATGCAAGGGCCAATTTAACAAAAGCAGAAAAAGCGATGATACGAGGATTTTAAGGGAAAAAGAAAAATTCAATCAATTTGCATGATTTTTCCGCATCAGGCATAGATTGCGTTTGTTTTTTCAATACTATCAAAAATTATTGGGTTTCTTTCTCAAAAAAACTTATGGTTTGCCGCTTTACAAATTTCCGGCTTTATAATATACTATGGAGCAAGAAAATGCGTTATAAGCGAGGACGCGCAACGGAATCAGTCTGCGCCAAGAGAGCTGCCGGATGGTGCGAGGCAGTGCCGGACTCCTGTGCCATATCCCCTCGCGAGCAGTTCCTCTGAACTATAGTAAGCGGAAACGGGTGATTCCGTTATCAGGATCAGCGGGTTATTGGACCTGCACAAAGGGGCCGGATTTTCCGGCAAAAAGAGTGGTACCGCGGAAGCGCTTTTGAAGGCTTTCGTCTCTTAAAGGAAACTTTGGGGGACGAGGGCTTTTTTGTTTTCCCTCCCCCGGAAATGAGGAAAATGATATGGTGACACTGGACAAAATCTATCATGCGGCATTTACTCTGAAAAATGTGGTTCGCCGGACGGACCTGATTGCGGCGCCACTCCTGGCTCCTGATGCGGACATCTATTTGAAAACGGAAAATCTTCAGGTGACGGGCAGCTTCAAGGTGCGCGGCGCCTACTATAAAATAAGCCAGCTGCCTCCGGAAAAGCAGAAAAACGGCATTGTGGCATGCAGCGCCGGAAACCATGCGCAGGGCGTGGCACTGGCCGCCACGCACATGGGAATCCACAGCGTCGTATGTATGCCTGACGGCGCGCCCATAATGAAGGTGGAGAGCACCAAACGGCTGGGCGCGGAGGTCTGCCTTGTCAAGGGAACTTACGACGACGCTCACGACAAGGCTGTGGAGCTGCAAAAGGAAACCGGCGCGACCTTTATTCACCCCTACGATGACGAAGAGGTGATTGCCGGACAGGGAACCATCGGCCTTGAAATTTTGGAGCAGCTGGAGGATGTGGACGCGGTTATCATACCGGTAGGCGGCGGCGGACTTATCTCCGGTGTGGCTTTTGCCATTAAAACCCTGAAACCGGACTGCAAGATTTACGGCGTGCAGGCGGCGGGCGCCGCAAGTATGTTCAACGCCCAACGGAACCAACAGTGGGAAGTGCTGGACAGCGTTTCCACCTTCGCCGACGGCATCGCCGTTAAAAATCCGGGCGAAATTACCTTCAAGATGGTAGAGCAGTACGTAGACGACATCGTGACCGTCAGCGACGATGAAATTGCCGCGGCGATTCTGGCGCTGCTTGAACAACAGAAGCTCATCGCCGAGGGCGCAGGCGCGGTCAGCGTGGCCGCAGCCATGTTCCACAAGCTGCCCATTCAGGGAAAAAAAGTGGTGTGCCTTGTCTCCGGCGGCAATATCGACGTGAATATCCTCTCCCGGGTGATCACCCGGGGCCTTGTGATGAGCGGCCGCAACGTCAACCTGATGATTGCTCTGGAAGACAAGCCAGGTCAGCTCCAGCAGGTCAGCGAGATTATTTCCAACTGCGGCGGCAACGTTGTGGCTGTACATCACGACCGGGGGGACACCAATATGTCCATCTCAAGCTGCTTTTTGAAGCTGAGCCTTGAGACCCGGGATCAGCAGCAGATTGATGAAATCCGGGATCGCCTGACGCAGGCAGGATTTCAATTGGTGACCGAGCGGGTCTGAGCAAGCAAAAGCTGCGGCAGAATTCTCTCTGCCGCAGCTTTTCCATCACTTTTATTTTTCAAAATCCTTGAGCCAGTCCTCCCGCACCGGGGTGAAGATATCTAATCGTGAGAATTGCATTTTGAATTTCAGCTATTTACCGGCTCAGGCGTTCGTCAGTCCTGCTTCAGTCAGCGCAGCGCGGATTTTAGCAAGGCTGGCATCGGACGGCGGCACGAGCGGCAGACGGCAGACGCCTACATCCCAGCCGAGCATATTCATAGCGGCTTTGACGGGGATCGGGTTCACGTCGCAAAACAGCGCGTTGCAGAGGTCGAGATATTTAAGCTGCATCGCCGCAGACTCGGCGCTTTTACCATCAAACCACAGCGCGCATATATCGTGCGTCTGCTGCGGAGCCACGTGCGCCAGGACGGATATAACGCCCTTGCCGCCGAGAGAAAGTATAGGCACTATCTGGTCGTCGTTGCCTGAATAGATATTAAGCTCGCTGCCGCACAGAGCGGCGGTCTTCGCTATCTGGCTTATATTGCCGCTGGCCTCCTTGATGGCGTTTATGTGCGGATGAGCCGAGAGCTTTTTCGCCGTCTCAGGCAGAATATTTACGCCGGTGCGCGACGGGACGTTATACATGATGACGGGAAGCGGAGTGGCGTCCGCAATGGCCGTATAGCTAGCCACAAGGCCGTCCTGACTCGTCTTATTATAATACGGAGTCACAACGAGCAATGCGTCCGCACCGAGGTCCGCGGCTTCTTTCGACATCATCACGGCGTGGGCGGTATTATTAGAACCAGTACCGCCGACAACGGGAATGCGGCCTCTGACGCGTTTAGCGACGTGTGCAATGACCTCAAGATGCTCGTCATCCTCGAGCGTCGGAGCCTCGCCGGTCGTGCCGCAGGCGATTATGGCGTCCGTGCCGTGTTCTATCTGATACTCAACGAGGCGGTCTATCTCGGCATAATTCACGCTTCCGTCGCTTTTCATAGGTGTTATCATCGCAAGACCAGAGCCTGTGAATACCGGTTTTTTCATAGAAAAACTATCTCCTTCCAAAATGCAAGCGTAATTGTCTTTTCCTGCAAATCAAGTTTACCACAAAATATCGGCGAACTCAATCATAACAGTGCGGCGATATGGCCCTGGCGGAAGAAAATTAAGTTGACAGGAGAGGACAAAATGTGGTAACATAATACTCGCGTTTAAGGCGAAGAGCGCAAAGGGAGATTCGGAGAGATACCGAAGTGGTCATAACGGAACGGTCTTGAAAACCGTCGACGGGCAACCGTCCGTGGGTTCGAATCCCACTCTCTCCGCCATTTTTACAAATCCAATATTTTTTATTGTTTTCGGCTTGCAGAAGTACCCAAGTGGCCGAAGGGGCTCCCCTGCTAAGGGAGTAGGCGGGTAAAACCGCGCGAGAGTTCAAATCTCTCCTTCTGCGCCATAAGGAAAACCCTGTAGTTTCAATGACTACAGGGTTTTCCTTTTTCATTATTTTGTAATCAGCCGACTACGTTTTCCATAAACCTTTGCAGCATAGCCGCCGCCTCGGCGCGGGTGGCGGAGTTTTGCGGGTTCAGATTGCCGTTGTCATCGCCGTTCATGACCCCCGCGCCGCAGGCCCACTGAAGGGCGGAGTATGCGTAATCGGAAATTGTCAGCGCATCATTGTAAGACAGAATATTCGTGTCTTCGCCAACGGAAACGTCATAGCCTTTGTATTTCGCGTAATTGTAAAGCATCACGGCGAGCTGCTCACGCGTAACTTCCGTATTGGGGGCGAACAGGCCGTTCCCGATGCCGCTCGTAATGCCGTTTTTCGCCGCCCAAGCCACAGCGTTTTCGTACCATTTGCCTGAAGGGACGTCGGAGAAGGTGTTCGTATAGCTGCCATCATCTCCGCTCATGCGGTACAGGACAGTGACGAACATTGCTCTCGTCATTCCGGTATTCGGGCTGAAAGTGTACGCTGCGGTTCCATTCATCAGGCCGTTTTCATAGGCGAACATGGCGCTGTCGTAGAACCAGTTGCCCGTCTTTACGTCGGCAAACGGATTCGTCACAATCTTCTTGAAAAAAGCCGTTATGGTATGCGCGCTTTTCACATTCTCAAATGTATATGCAGAAACCGCGCCGACGGAAACGCCGTCCACCAGAACGTCTTTGACCTCATAGCCTTCATCGGCTGTGATGGTATAGGTTTTATCATGGCCTGAAACAACGGAGGCACGCCCCGAGGGACTGATGCTGCCGCCCGCACCCGCCGCCGACGTGACTGCATAGTAATTCACGTCGGCATCGCTGCCCGACGCAGTAAAGCGGCCGTAAATCGTCGCATCCTGCGTCAGTATTAACGGGGCGGTATAACTTGAGGAAAACGCCGCGTCGGAGCACCAGCCCAAAAAGGTACCGCCGCCGGAGGACGTTGGAGCTGTCGGCAGCGTCACCGAGCCGTCGGCCGCCGAATACACCGCCGTGGGGCTTGAGCTGTTGGTGAGGAATATACGGTAAACGGCAAGATGCGTACCGTCCGCGAAAACCGGGATCGTTCCCTGTGCCCAGACGCCGCTGTTTAATTCCGTGCCGTTCGTGGTGTTCAGAATCCACGCCATTTCCGCCGTTGCGAGCTCGGCGGCGCTCTTCGAGACCGCGCCCCCGGATGACCATTTGGAAGCTGCGGCCGATGTGTCCAGATAATAGCAATTGGTGACGGTGCATGACCCCGTATTCCGGCCGACCGCGGAGCCGAATCCCTCGGCGTCTGCGCCGCTGAATGTGACGGTCGAACAGCAGTTTTTCACCGCGTCGACAGTATTATTATACCCGGCCTCTCCGGCAATCCCGCCGGCATAATTCACACTTTCGATACTGCCTTCGGCCCAGCAGTTTTCAACACTGCCCTGGCTTAAACAACCTGTTATTCCGCCGTCATAGATGGCATTCGTGTCGATTATTCCGAAAGCGCCGCAGTTTTGGATCGTTCCGTCGTATACGGCACCGGCAATTCCGCCTGCACTAGAGCCATTCTGACCTAGGATGCAGTATTCCGTTAAAACAAGATTCTGTACCGTACCGGCTTCGCTGCTGTCGATACCCACCGGTTTGCCGAGTGTGCTGAACAGTCCGAAATTGTTCGCAGTGGATGAATTGCTGATGTACATATTCTGTATCTGGTACCCTGCGCCGTCGAACGTTCCGGCAAATAGCTGCATACCCGTCCCGATCGGCGTCCAGCTGTAGAGCGAAAGGTCGATGTCGCCGGTAAGGGTGATACTGCTTACCGTTGCCGTATTGGTTGTAATAAGGTTGCCGGCATAGGCGAGGCCCAAAGCGGTATTGACCGTGTAGTCGTTCCCAGAAACGGAATAATCGGCAGACGAAGCCGCTTTTTCCGCGACCTCGCTCCAGTACGTGAAAAATACCGGTGCGGCTGCGGAGCCGGAACCCGTATCGGTCCAATAGCGGTACGATTGATTGTTCGTATCGATGCCCACCCAGGCGTTGAGCGCGGCTAAAAGCGTTGTGCAGGACGTACCGTTTATCGTCGTGGTACCGGAGAGAATCCCGCTCGCGTCAAACGAGTATACATCGCTTCCGGCTGTTATGGACCCGACTGCGGCAGCCGCCGTGCCCGTAAGCCAGTAGCAGTTCGCGGTAGAGGAACCTTCTTCGTTTGATCCTGTAACAGCACCCGCATGAATATTTGAGCCGAGCGTGGCGCTTACCGCGCCGGTATTATAGGCGTTTTCTGCTGAACCGCTTATCATTCTTCCCACAATGCCGCCTGCATAATTTGTTTCGCCGGTTCCGGCGCATGTTGTGGCGACTGTTCCGGTGTTGCAGCAGTTTCTTAAGTTGGCTCTGAATGTTGTTCCTGCGATGCCGCCTGCTACATTATTTGAGGAATTTCCCGAATCGATTGTGGTCACGGTACCGGTATTGCAGCAATTTTGTATTGAGCCTGCGTTTTGCCCCGCGATGCCGCCCGCCTGGCAGCCGTTGGTACAGGCGACATCGACAGTACAAGCGCTCCGGCAATTTTTTATAAGGCCGCCATTCCTGGCCACAACGCCTCCCACATAGATATCCGTACTATTCGCGGTCCCGTTATAGCTGACCAAACCGGATACCGCGAGATTTTCCACCGTGCCGTTGATATATACGGCTCCAAAAAGCCCGGCGTAGCAGTCTATGCCGGAGCTGTCCGTGATCGCCGCATTCAGCCCGCTGACCGCGCACCCGCAGCCGTTGAAGGTTCCGTTAAACGCATTGGTACTGTTCCCAATCGGCGTCCAGCTTTGACTGCCCAGATTGAGGTCGGAGGTGAGAATGAGCGTTTTTCCGGAAAAGTCGCTGCCGTTAACGGTCGAGCCCGCTCCGGCGACCAGCCCCGTGCCGCCGTCGTACGTAACCGTCCCGGATGTGCCGGCGTTGACCAGCGCGGCAAGCCCCGCGAGATCATTCTCGTCGGAAATGTTGAACATGCTTGCGTTTGTGTCCCTCACGTACCACGAAATATCTTGGTCGCTTCCTCCCCATGCGGCCGCGGCAGCCGGCCCAATGGCCGGAAACAGAGCGATTAACATGCCGAAGGTCAAAACGAAGCTCAGCAGCCTGCGCACTTCTTTTTTCATAAATGATCACTCCTGAAATGATATTTTTCAAATTCATACGGAAATTTTTTACTCCCTCTCCGCTTTGTTTTTGCGCCTCGGCGCGCCGCACATGCAGACCCCGATGGGGTCATAAGGCGTCTGCTCCCGGTAAAACCAGCCGCAGCCGCCGCAGTCGCCGGGCGGAGGCTTCCCCTTGGCATTGGGCTTCCGATGGGGGCAGCTCTCCTGCTCCGCCGTGGCGAAAGGCCTGCCTTCTCCGGTATACTCCGGATTTTTTTCAAAGTCCGGATAAGCCGGGTAACTCTCTTTTAATTGCTCGTCGTATTCGAGGTAAACCGGGAAGCTGCGTCCTCCCGCCCGGAAGACCTTATATAGCCGCTTTCTCCCTGCATGCATTTCCAGCGCTCCCTCCCGGTAAGGGTATAAAAAGCCCCTATGATAGTTTTAATATCACTATCATAGGGGCGGATCCGCGCTTTTGAAAGTGACTTTTCGGCCCTGAAAAGTCACGTTTTTTTAAAGATTAAAACACGTATTTTGACAGCTCGTCCCGGCTCGATACGCACAGTTTCCCGTAAACTTCCAGCATGATGTTTTTGAGCCTTCCGACGGAAATACAGTACTGCTCTGCGATTTTTGCATAGGGGACATGCCGCGCCACGAGCACGGCAATCTGGTATTCCCGCAGGGAAAGCATGAGTGTGATGTTATCCTTCGTGAACAGGTTGTGAAAAGTCATCCAGTTTTTCCAGGTTCTTTTCCATTGCCCGATCACCGCGCTGCGGTCATTTGGAAATTTCTCCTCAAGACAGCGCTCCATAAGGCCGCCGAGCGCGGTGACGGTTTCCGCGAAAGGCGTGATGAAGCCGTGGGGCAGAGCGATCCGCATGGCGTCGAGCAGAAAACGTTTGGCCTCGTCGAGCCGCCCGAGGCAGCGGCAGGCAACGGCGCAGGACACCCGCAGATAGATGTCGGTCGTAGTGATCCCGCGCTCCGGCGAGGAGAGCGTCAGCGCGGTCTGCGCGACGGCGAGCATGGCTTCATAGCTGCCGATACACATCAGGTACTTGGTCCGCAGGTAGAGGGCGTTCGGCCTTGCCTGCGCCGGAAGGGCGCTGAAATCCCCTGATTTCAGCCAGCCGGGAGCCATAGCGGGGGCAATCACGCTCACGGCGGCGGTGGCAAGCGACAGCTCCGCCAACGCGGCTGCGCCGCTGTCTCCATAGGTTTTCACAACGTGTTTGAGATATGCGTCGATCTCCGTATAAGCGCGGTAATCTCCCGTGCTGACGGCCGCCGCAATTGCTGCTGGGCATGCGCGAAGTCTCGCCGCATCGTCCCCTTCCGTCTTATAAAAACAGCGCATCGTCCGCTGAAAGTCGCCCCGCAGATAGGCGAGTTCGCCCTCATACAGAAGCCGCAGCCTTTCCTCACTCACGATATTCAAAATCGCGTCGGGGTTATCGGCAGGCATGGGAATCGTGGTGGCGGCGATAACATCGGCAAGATCGGACGACAGATAATATCTAGGCGCTTTTTTATCACGGCGCGGATCTGCGGGTTTTTCCGCGTCATCCGGGATCATCCACGACCTTCCGTATTTTTTGGCGTGGGGTATCCGGTTTCCGGCTAAAAGCCGCTGTACCTGTCTGAGCGAAATGCCCCACTTTTCGGAGGCCTCCGAAGCGGATATGTATTCCATTCTAAAGCTGTCCTTTCGCTGGAAAATGGTAACTATATTATAGTCGTTTGAGCGACGTGTTTCAATTGCGTATTTCCATAATTCGCTGTTTGTGTGGAATACAAATTCCTTTATAAATGCTATTCTGTGTGAAAAGGAGATGAGCGATTATGGATCAAAAAGGATATCTTTTATGCCCGCACTTGTCAAAAAAGGAGCCTTTTCAGGCGCCTTTTTTGTTTTAGGCTTTCACAGTCGGCAGATGACAAAACGAAAGCCCGCCGTGCGGCGGGCTTTCGTTTTACTGAAATGTTATACCATGAATTTTTCCAAATGTATTATATAAATGTCATTGCCGCCGGCTGCCCCGCAAAGGGCGAGGCGGACGCGGGAGTATGTGCAAAGGCGGGCGGAGCCGAATTAATTGTACTTGTAGAAGCCCTCGCCCGCGGCGACGCCGGTATGCCCCTTGTCGAGATAATTTTCCTTGAGCATGGCGGCCATACGCGCGTACTCCGAATCGGGGTCTCCGGAGGTATCGGCATAATTCTTAAGAATATTATAAGCCGTCTGGATGCCGACGACATCAAGTATCTGGAACGGGCCAAAGGGTGCTCCGGTGGCGAGTTTCCAGGTCGCGTCGATCGTTTCGATATCGGCTACATCATTGAGAAGCAGCGACTGTGCGGCGTCAAGGAATGGGACAAGGATAGAGTTGAGGATATAGCCCGGCTGTTCCTTTTTCAGCTTCAGAGGAACCATGCCGATCGCCTCGGCAAATTCCACAGTATCGTTGTATACTGCCTCGGAAGTCCCGGAGTGACCCATGATCTCGGCGGTGTTGTTGCGCCATATCTCGTTTGCAAAATGCAGCGCCAGAAAACGGTCGGGACGGCCCGTGTAGGAGGCAAACATACTGGGCAGCAGAGTGGAGGAGTTGGTGGCGAAAACGGTCTTTTCG
>JAYFRC010000106.1:0-39012 GCA_034926415.1 Oscillospiraceae bacterium | reverse complement strand
CTTGAATCGTTGAGAACTAGGCAGTCGCCTCTCTTCAGCAGCGACGGTAGCTCGTAGAAATGTCTGTGCCCGGTTTTGCCGGTATTTTTGTCGAGAGTCATAAGTCTTGAAGCATCGCGCCTCTCAAGCGGCGTCTGCGCTATAAGTTCCTTCGGGAGGTCGTAATAAAAATCATGCGTTTTCATTAAGAGTTTCCGTTTCCGACGTCAGCCAATCGTGACGTCCGTATAATAATAATGTAGTATGTCCGAATATGTCTTTCCGGCTTTTGCCATGGCGTAAGCGCCGTACTGACTTAGCCCGACATTGTGTCCGCTTCCTCTGCCGGAAAGCGTGAACGTCGAACCCGTAACGACGTAAGCGGTCGTTGGAAACGACGACGCGGCGGCGGCTGTTCCGCCTATCGTCTCAATGCCCGAAGACGTAACGACATACGCAGTATCGTTCCCGTACTGAGCGACGGTGCCGCTGCCCGAGATGGTGTAGGCCGAAGAAAGCGACGGCAGCGCTGTGGAGGAATTGTTTACATAGATTCCGTCGGAGGATGCCGACGACACATTGTCGGAAGACCACATGAATCTCTGCGAGCGTGTTGAAAACACGCTGCGCGCCTTGGTCGAACTGACCGTGACCGAGTTGCCGGAGGAATCATAAAATGTAGCCGGGCCCATATTCCCCGTCGCCGTGGGCGTCACGGATATGCGGCTCACCGAGCCGATAGTATAGCCCTTTGACGTAAGCAGCGCGCCGAGGACTATCGGAGTGTATGGCGTAGAATAGCTGTAATTTGGTATAGTCACACCGTAATTTGAAAGCGTATCCTCGTTCGTATCAATTGCTCCGATAAGGCATCCGACGCTGCTGCCCCAGACGTTGACCGCGCTCTCGGTCGCTCCGCCGTCGGATGAGAAAAACACCGTCTCGGCGATATTGCCTTTGTAATAGATGCACTGCCCGGCAGTCGCGTCGACGCAGGCATCGGACGCTGCAGTCGATGCCGACGTGCCGCGGTAGACCTGACAGTCGGTAGTCGCGCAGACGTCGAAGCCAAGCGCACAGTGCTTCGTCTGGTGCATGGCGTAGGAACGGGCGCACACAGACTGAGCCTTCAGGGCTTCTTCCGGCCACGAGGCGCTCATCTCATATACTACGACTCCCTTTACGTAGTCTTCCAGCGAGAGCACGTTTATTACCTGTATAGCTCCGCCGGTGATGCGGCGGTATTCAAAGCCGCCGTAGTAGCGGTAGCCCTTGAACCACGTCTGCGGCGCGACGGAGGCGCTGACAAGCATCGGCTCGACGGCGAGATAGGATTCACCGCCGCAGTCGTACTCGAATATTATATCCGTAGTGCCGGTCGCTACTACCGTAACAGTATCTCCGGAACCGCCGTCGACAGACGCGTCAAGACCCGAGGACGACAGCGCAGCCGAAGCATCGGCACTTGAGGTGTAGCTTCCGACGAGAACGTAATACGTTCCGCTTTTATATGCCGGGAAAGCCGTTCCGTATGTAGATTTAAGAGTCTCCGCCTCAGCGAGCGCCGACGCAAAATCGGAATAGGTCTTCGAAAGTCTGAAATGGAAGCAGCCTATTGCGCTTCCGCCGTTCGCCGTTTCGGTATATGTACTGGCACTGTTTACATAGAGATTGACGTCCTCGCACATCGATATCTTAGTCTGAGTCGTCTGCCCGACGACATGAAAAGCACGGTCCGAATCGTAGTAGCCGAAGCTGTACCCAGAGCCCGTCCCGCTGTAATTTTCAAGGTTCGCCGCCAGAAGCGCCGGAAAAGTTGAGGAGCCGTTGTAGTAAAGTCCAACCTTTATTATTCCGTTCGTCACGGCAAACGCACTTGTACAGCAAAGCGCGCACATTATAAAGATTATTCCAAAAAGAAATGCAAATTTTTTCATATTGTACTCCGTACAAAGACAAATTTGTTGACAGCGCGGACAATAGGTGTTATTATACACAGTAATTCCTGTGGAAATGATAAAACCTGAAACTCCTAATTTATTTATTATAAGTAAAGTCGCGGCATATTTCAACCCAAATCGACAAATAGCCGCGTATGTTTATCCGCGGGAAAAAGAATGGGAGGTCAAGAGGAAATGGAAAAATATCGTGTAGGAA
This sequence comes from Oscillospiraceae bacterium, assembly GCA_034926415.1. GTDB lineage: Bacteria > Bacillota > Clostridia > Oscillospirales > Oscillospiraceae > JAYFRC01. Next base: position 36,876 of record JAYFRC010000106.1, on the reverse strand, counting down.
TAATCGGCGGAACCGGCATGGTAGGCCAGCGGCTTGTGACGCTGCTTGAAAATCATTCCTGGTTCACTCTCGCGGCCATCGCTGCCAGCGGAAAGAGCGCCGGAAAAACATATGAAGAAGCAGTGTCCGGCCGCTGGGCCATGACCACTCCCCTGCCGGAGAGCGCTAAAGGGCTGGTCGTGCTTGAGGCAGAGGCCGACGCTGAAAAGCTCGCGTCGCAGGTTGATTTCGTTTTCTGCGCTGTAAACATGAAAAAGGAAGAGATAAAGGCTCTCGAGGAGCGTTACGCAAAGCTTGAGATTCCGGTCGTCTCCAACAACAGCGCACACCGCTGGACTCCAGACGTTCCGATGGTCGTGCCAGAGATAAACCCCGACCACATCAAGGTCATAGATTTCCAGAAAAAGCGCCTCGGCACAAAGCGCGGCTTTATCGCCGTCAAGTCCAACTGCTCGCTCCAGAGCTACGTCCCCGCTCTTTCGCCGCTGCGCGACCTCGGGCTTGAAAAGGCGCTCGTATGCACATATCAGGCCATATCCGGCGCCGGCAAAACTTTCGAGCGCTGGCCGGAGATGCTCGACAACGTCATTCCCTACATCGGCGGCGAGGAGGAGAAATCCGAGCGTGAACCCCTCAAACTCTGGGGCAGAGTAGAAAACGGCGAGATAATCAACAGCAGCGACGTCGCGATCACCGCCCAGTGCCTGCGCGTTCCCGTATCGGACGGCCACATGGCCGCGTGCTTCATGAGCTTCAAGGGCGAAAAGCCCTCCGAGGCGGAGATAAAAAAGCGCTGGGCCGAGTTTTCCGGCAGGCCGCAGGAGCTGAAGCTCCCGTCCGCGCCGAAGCAGTTCCTGCATTATTTTGAGGAGCCCGATCGGCCTCAGACCCGCCTCGACCGCAACCTTGAAGGCGGTATGGCTGTGTCCATCGGACGTCTGCGTCCCGACTCGCAGTATGACTATAAGTTCGTCTGCCTGTCGCACAACACTCTGCGCGGAGCAGCCGGCGGCGGAGTTCTGCTCGCCGAGCTTCTGTGCTCGGAAGGATACATTTCAAAATAAGCATCATCGCACATAAGAAAGGGAAGAAACCGTAATTTCGGTTTCTTCTCTTTTTATCTTTAATAATATGAGGAGTTGATATTTTGTCATATCCGATTTTCACAGGAGCGGCCACGGCGCTCGTAACGCCGTTTACCGATGAAGGAGTGGACTATCCTGCGCTTGAGAGGCTGATAGAATTCCAGATTGAGAACGCCTGTGACGCGCTTGTCGTCTGTGGTACCACCGGCGAGGCCGCAACGATGACCTACGAAGAGCGCGTATCGGTCATCGCCTTTACCGTAAAGCGCGTACGCAGTCGTATCCCCGTCATCGCCGGAACCGGCGCGAATAGCACAGCCAACGCTATTCGGCTGTCGCTGGACGCCGAAAACTGCGGTGCGGACGCTCTGCTCGTCGTCACACCGTTTTACAACAAGGCCACGCAGAAGGGTCTTATACGACACTTTACCGCAATAGCCGACGCCGTTAAAACTCCGATAATACTTTATAACGTCCCCTCGCGCACGGGGGTCGACATTTCGTCCGATACCTACGCAGCGCTCACAAAACACATGCGGATAACGGGCGTCAAGGAAGCTTCCGGTGATATACGGCTCGCGGCTGAGATAATGCGGCGGTGCGGCGAACTGTTCACGGTCTGGTCGGGCAACGACGCCGACACGCTCCCGATAATGGCGCTCGGCGGCGCGGGCATCATATCCGTCGCGGCAAACATAGTGCCGTATGAGATGCATCGGCTGTCCAAGGCGTGCCTGCGCGGCGACCTTGCCGAAGCGCGGATGCTGAACGCAAGGCTGCTTCCGCTGATGGACGCTCTTTCCAGCGAGGTGAACCCGATACCCGTCAAGACCGCGATGAATCTGCTCGGCATGGACGCGGGGCGCCTTCGCCTGCCGCTGTGCGAGATGGAAAAAGAAAATTTTGAAAAGCTCCGCACGGCGCTGGAGGATTACGGTCTGCTGGCAGAATAAAAAAACGCGCGGCATTTGCCGCGTGTTTTTTATATTTTACAGCGTAGCGCGATGGAACACTTTCTTGCCCTTTCTTATCACTACTCCGTCGCCTTTGAACACGGATTTGTCGAACGCCTCATCCGGAGTTTCGACCTTCATGTCGTTTACGGTGACTCCGCCCTGCTGCACAAGACGCCTGGCTTCGCCGTTTGACGACGCGAGAGCGCAGGCGACTAGCAGCGACAGCACGCCTATCTTCCCTTCAGTAAACTTGTCCTCCGCCAAAACGGTCTCTGGCATACACTCCGAGCTTCCGCCGGCGAACAGCCCTTTCGCGGTCGTCTCGGCGCTCTTCGCCGCGTCCTCGCCGTGTACAAGCTTCGTCAGCTCGAATGCAAGTATCTCCTTGGCGTGGTTGAGCTGCTCGTCCTTCCATCCGTCCATCTCGTCTATTTGCTCGAGCGGAATGAACGTCAGCATGCGTATGCATTTGAGCACGTCCTTGTCTCCGACGTTTCTCCAGTACTGGTAGAAATCGTAAGGCGTGGTCTTTTCCGGGTCGAGCCACACGGCTCCGCCCTGCGTTTTGCCCATCTTCTTGCCCTCGCTTGTCAGCAGCAGGGTAATCGTCATGGCGTAGGCGTCCTTGCCAAGTTTGCGGCGTATAAGCTCCGTGCCGCCGAGCATATTGCTCCACTGGTCGTCGCCGCCGAACTGCATATTGCAGCCGTATTCCTGAAACAGATGATAGAAATCGTAGCTCTGCATTATCATGTAATTGAACTCAAGAAACGACAATCCCTTGTCCATGCGCTGCTTGTAGCATTCGGCGCGAAGCATGTTGTTGACCGAAAAGCACGAGCCCACGTCGCGAAGCATATCTACGTAGTTGAGCTTCAGCAGCCAGTCTGCATTGTTGGCGATTATAGCCTTGCCGTCCGAGAAATCGATAAAGCGACTCATCTGCTTTTTGAAGCATGCGACATTGTGCGCAATCGTTTCCGTAGTCATCATCTGTCGCATATCTGTGCGGCCCGATGGGTCACCTACCATAGCCGTGCCGCCGCCGATAAGCACTATCGGCTTGTTCCCCGCCATCTGGAGACGCTTCATAAGGCAAAGCGTCATAAAGTGTCCGGCATGGAGCGAATCCGCAGTCGGGTCGAAGCCGATGTAGAATATCGCCTTGCCGTTGTTGACAAGTTCCCTTATCTCCTTTTCGTCGGTTGTCTGCGCTATAAGCTGTCGCGCGACAAGTTCATCATAAAGCGTCATTTTTGTTCTTCTCCTTATTTCCGAATATTTACAAATTACATTAGCTTCTGCCCGTTTACGACGAGTCCGAATTTAAGATTCAGCTTTTCTGCGGCTTTGCGGCAGAGCAGCATGCGCGTCAGAAATATCTCGAAATAATCTGTGACGGCGCATATATCGGTATCTATATCGAGCTCGAGCGTTATGTGTTCCTTCGCGTCGTCGATCGTAAGCTCTGATTTCGTGACGGCGTAGTTCACGCGGTCGTGGATGTCAAACGTCGCAAAATCGCGATTGCGCACCCGCGAGCGGCGCACGTCGCACTTGTCAGCGAGTATCAGCGCCGATGCGACGGGGCTTACGGGTTCTCCTGTTCCCTCGTCGTGATTGCCTATAGCTGTGACTATCGTCGCTATCTCGTCCGGCTCTCCCCCGAGCTCGCTCAGTATGCGAAACGACATCATAGCGCCGCTGAGCGCATGGTTGTTCCTGTTGACAAGATTTCCGATGTCATGCAGGTGTCCCGCTATCATCGTAAGTTCGACCTCGCGCTCCGAATAGCCGAGCGTCTTCATTATATAAGCCGCGCTTTTCGCAACGCGCGTCACATGAGGGAAGCTGTGCTCCGTAAATCCGAGAGCCGCGAGAGACTGGTTTGCTTTGTCGATATATATTCTCACGTTCTCGTCATGTGTTATCTGTTCATAGCTTATCATAGACAATCCCCTTTCAATATTCCGATAAAATGAAAGCCCTCTGTCCTTTCGGACAGAGGGCAAATAAATGCGGTACCACCTCTGGATTGCTCCGTTCTCGCAAACGGAGCCTCGGCAAGTCGGAAAATCGACCTGCGGCGCTGTATCGGGCGTTCCCGTCGCATCCTACTCGATAAAAACATCTTTCGGACCGCCGCTCAGGGATGTATTCGTCCGCCGCGCCCGCCTCCTTACACCTGCCGGAGGCTCTCTTTGCGTCGCCGCGCGGATTACTTCTTCCCTTCATCGCGTTTGTATTTGATTCAAATTGTGCTGATTATATCATGCGGAAATTTTTTTGTCAACGCAGAGCGCTTTTGAACCTATCAGCCGATTCAAGCAACTCCTCCGCGCCGTCCAGCATGGTCTGCGTGACATGTGAGCCGCTAGTGAGCCGTGCTATTTCGCTGCGGCGCTCCTCACGGCCGAGACGCGTTACCTTCGTGTATGTCCTGCCGTCCTTCTCCGCCTTTTCAACAGAGAAATGAACATCGGCCATAGCCGCGAGCTGCGGCAGATGCGTCACGCAAAGCACCTGCTTGCGGCGCGATACCTGCGCCATCTTCTCCGCGACCTTTTCCGCCGCGCGCCCCGAAACGCCGGCGTCCACCTCATCGAATACGAGAGTGCCGACGCTGTCGTTCTCGGCGAGCACATTTTTAAGGGCGAGCATTATCCTCGCCATTTCTCCGCCGGAGGCTATCTTGTTTATCGGCTTCAGCCCTTCTCCGGCGTTGGCCGACATAAGAAACCTCACGCTGTCCGCGCCCGTTGCGTCCGGCGCCTTTTCCTCAAAGGCGATGGAAAACCTGACGCTCTTCATATCTAGTCCGCGAAGCTCTGAGAGTATCCGCTCCTCAAGCTTTTTCGCGGCTGCAAGGCGCGCATCCGTAAGCTTTCGCGCGGCCGCCGAAACGTCCGTTCTCTGCGCCGCAAGCTTTCCTTCAAGCTCTGAAATCGCGTCGTCGGCGCATTGTATTTCGTCGAGTTCCTTTTCGGAGCGCTCAAGATATGCAAGCATGTCGGAAACAGTCGTCCCGTATTTCTTTTTGAGCCTTTGCAGCCTGTCAAGCCTACCCTCCGCCGCATCCAGTTCTTCTGGCGAGAAATTATATCCGTCTTTTATATCGCGCACGGTCTCGGCGATGTCGTAAGCCTCTAGCCGCACGTCTCTGAGCCTTTTGAGCAGTTCATCAAACTCTTCGCCCATTCCGCCGAGCGCGGAAAGGCAGCTCTCTGCCTCGGTCAGCATTGACACTGCGCCGAGCGCGTCGTCGCTGCCGTTCAGATTATAGTCTGTCCCGCCGACGGCTGAAATAAACTTCTCGCTGTTTCGAAGTACGTTGCGCCGCGCCTCAAGCTCTTCCTCCTCGCCCTCGCGAAGCCCGGCGTCCGTCAATTCCTTTATCTGACGCGTCAGGCTGTCTATATTACGCTCGCGCTCCTCTTCGTCCATCCTGAGCGCATTCATCTTCGCGGACGTTTCGCGCATTGCATCGAACGCCGCGGCATAGGAAGCGAAAACCGTTTCGGTTTTGCCGAAGCCGTCGAGGTATGAAAGGTGCGTGCTCTCGTCGAGCAAACGCTGCCCCTCGTGCTGGCCGTGTATATCGAGCAGCCGCTCTCCTACAGCGCGAAGCTGCGCTACCGTCACCGGCATTCCGTTCACTCGGCATACGGTCTTTCCATCCGCGCCTATATTGCGCTGGAGCGCGAGGTTTCCGTCCTCGTCCGGAGAAACGCCGATCTCCTCAAGCTCTCCCGCAAGCTTCTCAATCCCGTTGAATACGGCGCTTACCACAGCTTTGTCCGCGCCCGTGCGTATCAGCTCGCGCGAGGCGCGCTGTCCGAGCACGGCGCCTATCGCGTCGATAACGATGGATTTACCGGCGCCGGTCTCGCCCGTAAGCGCGTTGAATCCAGCGTCGAACTCTATGTCAGCCCGCTCTATTATCGCGATATTCTCAATATGCAGCAGAAAAAGCATAAAGCCGCCCACCTCCCCGAAATCACTGGAGCATTCTGTTTATCTCCTCGCAGAACACCACGGCGGAATCGTTGTCGCGCATGATGAGCAGAGCCGTATCGTCTCCTGCTATCGTCCCTACAAGGCACGATATGTCCATTCCGTCCAGAGCGGCGCAGGCCGCCGGCGCGAGTCCCGGCATCGTCTTGAGAACTACTATGTTCTGCGCGGAATCGTAGCTCGTGATGCTCTCTTTGAATATTACGCGGAGCTTTCCCTCGAGGTTGAACGCGGCCGTGTGCATGGAAACGGCGTAGCGGTACTGTCCCTGCCCCGTCTGCTCCTTTACAAGGTGCAGTTCCTTTATGTCTCTCGACACCGTGGCCTGGGTCGTGCTGACTCCGCTTTCCCCGAGCTTCTCCAGAAGCTCTTCCTGCGTCTGTATCAGATTGCCGGAAATTATTTCCAGTATCTTGCTCTGGCGTTCCGCTTTCATCCGCTCACCCTCTCCGAGTTCATCTTGCGAACAAGAAGCTCATAAAAGTTGTAATTTGTCATCCGTACCACACGCGTGTAGTGCTCCGATTTCCTTATCTGTATCCTGTCGTTGTTTTTAAGCTGGAATGCCTTTCCTCCGTCGACTGAAAGGTATATCTGTTTCGCTCCGTTGCCTGAGGGAAGTACCGTAACGACGTGCTCCGGCGATATGACGCAGCTGCTCGAAACAAGCGCATGCGCGCATATTGGGCTTATGATGATGTTGTTCGCCGTTGGCTCTACCACAGGGCCGCCCGCGGCCAGCGAGTACGCCGTGGAGCCGGTCGGCGTCGCGATTATGACCCCGTCGCCCTGAACGCGGTTGAGGCTCGTATTCCCGAGCATCACCTCGAGCCGCACGATATGCGCCACCGCACCTTTTGTTATCACCGCATCATTGAGCGCAATGCTTGAAAAAATCTGGTGATTGTCGCGAAGCACCCGTACGTCCAGCATCATCCGCTTTTCAAGTATCACCGGCTTTGTAGCAAGCTCACGGAGCCTGTCCATATCCTTGTACTCAAGGTCGGCCATGTATCCCAGCGTACCCATATTGACGCCGAGTATCGGTATTTTCCGGGGTGCCGTCGTCTTTGCGAGATTGAGGAACGAGCCGTCTCCGCCGAAAGTGATGGCAATATCCGCGCCATCGAGAGCCACGGGAAGCGACTCAATTTTAAGCGAAGGCGGTATCGCGCTGTCGTCCACGCGGAACATCGTGACGACCGAAGATTCGATACCAGCACTTTTAAGTATCGCGGCGGCGTGAAGCGTGGCTTCAAAGTTGCGGTCACGATATGGATTCGGGCAAAGCAGAGCTTTTTTCACGCCTTTTCACCTTATCCTTTCAGTTCTTCATACGACGCGTCGACAACAGCTTTGAGGTCGATGTCGGCGCTGTGCCCCGCTCCCTTTTCAAGATAGCCGAGGTACTCGATGTTTCCCTCCGGCCCGCGGATGGGAGAAAACGTCACCGCAAGCACGGAAAATCCCGACGCGTCCGCGTTCGACATAAAATCGCGCAGCACCTCGAGATGCACCGCCGGATCGCGCACGACGCCTTTCTTTCCGACCTTCTCACGCCCAGCTTCGAACTGTGGCTTGACAAGGCAGACTATGTGTCCGCCCTCGCAAAGCAAATCGTGCAGAGCCGGGAGAATGAGTCTTAGCGATATGAAAGACACGTCCACAGTCGCGAAATCAAGTTCCTCCGGTATCTGCCCGCGCGTGAGATATCGTACGTTCGTGCGCTCCATGCACACGACGCGCTCGTCGTTTCTAAGTGCCCATGCGAGCTGACCGTAGCCCACGTCCGCAGCATAGACTTTTTTTGCGCCGTTCTGGAGCATGCAATCCGTAAATCCGCCCGTGGACGCGCCGGCATCCATAGCCACAGCGCCCTCGACGGATATGCCGAAAGTCCTAAGCGCCTTTTCAAGCTTCAGCCCGCCTCGGCTCACATACGGTATAGGATTGCCCTTTACCTCTATCTGCGCATCGTTCGGAACTGACATTCCCGGCTTGTCTGAGCGCTGTCCGTTTATGAAAACAAGGCCGCTCATTATCGTTGCCTGGGCTTTCTGGCGGCTGTCGAAATATCCCTTGTCGACGAGCAGTATGTCGAGCCGTGTCTTATTGCTCATCTTTGATGTTCTCCTTAACCGTATTGCAAAGGCTCTCCGCGTCGAATCCCAGGCTCTTGTGCAGAGCTTCAATGCTTCCGTGAGATACAAATTTCTCGCCGAGGTTTCTGAAAACGGCACGCTTCGGAAGCACGCCGTGTCCGATAAGTGCCTGGGCTATGCGCTGTCCGACGCAGCCGTTTTCCATGCAGTCCTCGAGAACAAGTACCCGCCCCGTCTTTTTTACCGACTCCGCAACGGCGTCCGCGTCGAGCGGGATTATGGAGTTGAGCTTAATCACATCGCAGTATATACCTCCGCTCTCAAGCATATCCGCGGCGTCAAGCACGTTGTTTATAAGCGTGCCGTAGGATATGAGCGTAAAGTTGTCCCCGCGCCGCAAAAGCGACGACGGAGCGTCCGAGCACACGTCCGTGTAACGTCCCTCGCCTCCGCGCGGATAGCGCACGGCGACTGGGCCCTTAATATCGAGCACGGCTTTTTCAAGCATCGTCCGAAGCTCTCCGAAAGACGCGGGACAGAGTATGGTCATACCCGGGAGCTGGCTTAGGTATCCGACGTCGAACACGCCGTGATGCGTCTCTCCGTCTTCTCCGACAAGTCCTGCTCTGTCGACGGCGAAGACAACGTGCAGTCTGAGAAGACCCACGTCGTGCATGATCATATCGTAGCCACGCTGTAAAAAGCTTGAATATACGGCAAAGACAGGCTTCATGCCCTGCTTTGCAAGCCCTGCGGCCATCGCGACCGCATGCCCTTCGGCAATCCCCACGTCAAAAAAGCGGTCGGGAAATTCGTCCGCGAACGCGTGCAGTCCGGTTCCGTCCTCCATCGCCGCGGTTATGGTGCACACTTTGTTGTTCCTCCGCGTGAGCGAGAGCAGCGTCTCGCCGCAGACCTTGCTGAAGCTCATGCCAGACGGCTTCAGCAGCTCGCCGGTCTCCGGATTAAATTTTGATATGCCGTGGAATTTTCCCGGATTATTCTCCGCAAAAGAATACCCCTTGCCCTTTACCGTGCGTATGTGCACTATGCAGGGCCCGTCAAGTGATTTTGCCCACTGGAGCACGTGGCACAGCTTGTCGAGGTCATGCCCGTCAACCGGGCCGAGATATGAAAACCCCATATCCTCGAACATACTGCACGGCCAGAGAGCTTTTTTTATGGTGGTCTTTATTCTATGGTTGAAACGGTACATATTGTCCCCGCCGGGAATCGCGTTCATAAACGAGTGATAGTTTTTCTTGAACTCGTAATACGACGGCTTCGTGCGGCGCGCCGCAAGATGGTCGGCTATTCCGCCGACGTTGCGGTTTATGGACATGCCGTTGTCGTTAAGCAGAATTATCAGCGGCTCCTTTGAGGCTCCCGCGTTGTTAAGTCCCTCGTATGAAAGTCCGCCTGTCAGCGCTCCGTCTCCGATAAGGGCGAGCACGTGGTAGTTCTTTTTTTCAAGCGTGCGCGCGCGTGCCATACCTAACGCCACCGATACCGAGTTCGACGCGTGTCCGGCTATGAACGCATCGTCGTTGCTCTCGCAGGGCTTCGGAAACCCCGACATCCCGCCAAAGGAGCGGAGCGTTGAAAAAAGCTCTCTGCGTCCTGTCAGCGCCTTATGCACGTAGCACTGGTGACCGACGTCGAACACAAGGCGATCGCTTGATGTGTCGAACACGCGATGTATCGCGACGGTGAGCTCGACCGCGCCGAGATTCGACGCAAGATGCCCTCCCGTTTTTGAAACGTTTTCTATCATGAAATTGCGAAGCTCGCCGCAAAGGCGCACGGCGTCCTCATTCGAGAGCGCCTTTACGTCAAGCGGCGAATGGATATTATCAAGGATCATTTCATTTTCATCCTTTATAAACAAACCTGTATATTTTAGCGACGGCAAAAACTATCTTAGTGCTGTTTCCAAGCGCGAAGCCTTTTCCTACAGCCTTTCCGCCTATTGTAATCCCTGAGACAAGCGCCGACACTATCGTCGACATCAGCACCGCGTTGAGATCGAACGACAACGCAAGGCGCGATACGACCACCGCCGCGGTAGTTCCGCTGACGATGCCGGATATGTCGCCCACCACGTCGTTGCACACGCTGCTGAAGCGGCCCGCATTGCGTATGAGATGTATGGCCGCGGACGCGCCTGGCTCTCTGTGCGCGGCCATGGAATGGAACGGGGTCTCGTCCGCAACCGTTATCGCCACGCCGATCATATCGAATATTATTCCGAGCAGAATGAAAACCGCCAGAACAAGGAACGAGACCGCATATCCCGCGTCTTGCAGGATCTTTGACGACAGCAGACTGAACACGGCTGATATCGATATCGACATCAGAAGTATCTGAACAATCCACCGGCGGTTCCTGGAACTTGTTTCCGACGGCTGAGCTTTCTTTTTACCTTTATTTTTCTGGTTGCTGTCTTCTTTTTTATCGGACAAGTCGAACCATCCCTCCGTAAATGCTGAAAATACTAAACGAGCGGCGGCAAAAAAAGTAAATCTTGCGGCTTAGGTACGGGTCGGATTTCCCCGGAGAGCTCCGCGCGTTACCGCGCTGGCGGTTCCCCTTTCGCCTTCCGTCGCGGCGTTGCCGTCCGCGATACCCGATTGCCACTTAGTCCGCACTGTAATCCTTTTTCCACCCTGAATGACAGCCTAGGTGTTTTCCACCTCAGTCTTACCGTTTCTTAGCCTCTTTTGCAGGGGCGGTTTCAGAAAACAATATCGCTTTTTCTCTGGCCAGAGATATGGCGCTTCGCTTTTTCATCCACCGAATCCACTCAAGGCAGGCTACTCTGCACACAGCACATCGGCGGACAAAAGTCCGCGTCAATACCGCATTGCAGGTTTAATCCTGCGCCGTAACCGGTCTTACAAGTCGCCTCGCGGAGAAATAAAGCCGGCTACAGAAACAGGTCTCCACGGCAGTCGGGTCGTCTCTGCATGCCATTGCAGGCCGCCCGAAAGCCTTAACCCCCAGCATCCACCCCCAACTGGGCGTAGGAAGCAAACACCAGGGACTTCATCGATATGCCCTTCAAATGCTTTTTAGGTCATTCCTAAAAACGGCAGTTCCGACTAGGATACTGCGCCGCTGTTTAGCAAGGTCAGGTTGCCCCGACCTGATGCTATTCTATCATATTCTGTATAATATTCAAGTCAAATGTATAAACAATTTATTAACTTTTCATGCAATTTTTATGCGAGAAGTCCGATAAAAATACCCAAAAGCGCTCCAAAAAATACCTGTGTTGGAGTATGTCCGAGAAGTTCCTTCAGTTTTTTTCCAAACATTTCGGGCTTCATGTCGCTCCAGTTTTCCATCATATAGTTGACTATCTTCGCCATATCTCCGGCCGTGCGGCGCACGTTCATTGCGTCGTACATGACTATCATTGCAAGGACTGTGGCGACGGCAAATATCGGCGACGCTATGCCGTACAGCTTGCCCACGGCCGTCGCGCACGCGACGACGCATGATGAGTGCGAACTCGGCATGCCCCCGCTCTCCCATATGCGTATCCAGTTTATCTTGTGATACAGCGCAAGCTCTATAAATATCTTGAGTATCTGAGCGATAAGCCATGCCAGAAACGCCATGTCTATTATTCTGTTCTGGGTTATAAACCTGATAGCTTCCATAGACCTGCCCCTTATTTTTTTCTGTCTGCGAGCGCGTCGGCGAGCGAATAAAGAAAACCTGTGTCTTCAAAATGTCCCCTCAGCGCTGCCTTGGCCTTCTCCGTATTGTCGTGCACGAGACAAACGCAGGCTTCTATCCCGAGCAGAGACACGAACGTAGATTTTTCGCTTCTGACATCGGAACCGGCAGTCTTTCCAAGCTCCTCGGTGGTGGCGGTACAGTCGAGTATATCGTCGCGTATCTGGAACGCAAGCCCGAGCGCGGAGGCGTATTTGTCGGCCGCGTCCAGCTTTTCGGCGCTGCACTTGTCGCCCGCCGCGATGACTCCCATACGGCAGGCCGCGCGGAGGAGCGCTCCGGTTTTAAGATTGTGCACGGCCGTCACTCCGGCGACCGAGAGGAGCTCCTGCTCCCCCTCCATGTCGAGCTGCTGTCCGCCGCACATGCCGTATGCTCCGGCAGCTTCCGCAAGACACGTTCCGGCCTTTATGACGCTATCCGCCGGAAGCTTAGCCGACAGCAGCGTTTCAAACGCCGCGGCCTGAAGCGCGTCGCCCGAAATCACGGCTGTATATTCTCCGAACACCTTGTGGTTCGTTGGTTTTCCGCGGCGAAGATCATCGTCGTCCATACACGGCATATCGTCATGTATGAGAGAATAGGTGTGCAGCATCTCGACGGCGCAGGCAAAGTCAAGCGCGTCCTCCGCCCGTCCTCCCGCAGCTTCGCAAAACTTGACCGTCAGCACAGGACGTATCCGCTTTCCTCCGGCCAGCAGGCTGTATCTCATCGCTTCGAGCAGCTGTTTCTGAGGGCAGTCGTTTTTGAAGTACGTCTCAAGCCGGGCGTTTATTATATCGCGGCAGCTATCATATTCCTGATTCATAAGGTTCATTCCTCTTCGGTAAATTGCGTTTCGGCGGGAACTCCGTCCGCGCCCTTCATAAGTTTTACCACTTTTTGTTCGGCCTTATCCAGCATGCCGGAGCACTGAGCCGCTAGGCGGCTCCCCTCCTCGAACAGCGCCAGCGAGTCGGCCAGCGGCGCGTCGCCCTTTTCAAGCTCCGTTACTATCGTCTGAAGCCGCGCTATCGATTCCTCAAAGGTCATTTTCTTTTCCGCCATGACGTCTGCCTCCCTTATCGTATATCGTCCACGGTGCAGCCGAGCGAGCCGCTGCCGAGGTCCACGTCTATTTTGTCTCCGACACCCACGTCGGTTCCCGATTTGATTATTTTTCCGTCCGCCGTCTTTGCCACGGCGTATCCTCTTCCGAGGACTTTCAGCGGGCTCAGCGCGTCAAGCGACGCGGCGAGCGCTCCGAACGTCTGGCGCTTCCCGGCGAATATCGCGTTCTCCGAAGCCGATATCCGCTTTTGCATGAAATCCAGCAGCATACGCTTGTCCTGTATGAACGCTTCCGGGTCTGTCAGCGCGCGCGATGAGCGCAGACGCACGAGGCTTTCGCGCAGACGCTTCGTTTTCTGCCGCTCCGCGGCGGCCATGCGTCCCTCCGCCGACGAAAGCCAGGACATAAGCTCCTGCATATCCGGCACGGCTATTTCCGCAGCGTTTGACGGGGTGGACGCGCGTACGTCCGCGACGTAATCCGATATCGTGACATCGGGTTCGTGCCCTACAGCGGAAATGACCGGAAGCGAACAGTCGTATATGGCTCTCGCCACGCGTTCATCGTTGAACGCCCAGAGGTCTTCCATAGAGCCTCCGCCTCGTCCCGTTATTATCAGGTCTCCCGTCTTCCACTTGTCGGCGTATCTTATGGCTCCGGCTATCTCGGCGGGAGCCTCGGCGCCCTGCACGCGCACAGGAAGGAGTATGACCTTGCATATGGGAAAGCGGTGTTTCAGTATCCTTATCATATCGTGGACGGCGGCTCCGGCCGACGATGTGACTATCGCTATCTTTTGAGGGTATGGCGGCAGCGGCTTCTTATGTTCCCTGTTGAACAATCCCTCGCTCTCGAGCTTTGCCTTTAGCTGCTCGAACGCGACATAAAGATCACCAGCACCCTCCGGCGACAGCGAGCCGCAGTAAAGCTGATACTGCCCGTCGCGCGGGAATACGGTTATACGGCCGTAGGCTACTACCCTCATTCCGTTTTCCGGGCGGAAGCGGAGCTTCGATGCGCTTCCTCTGAACATCACGCAGCGCATGGCACCCTCGCTGTCTTTAAGAGTGAAATAGTGGTGCCCGGACGGATATATCTTATAGTTTGAAAGCTCTCCGCGTACGTAGATATGCGCCAGCTCAGGCACGGAGTCTATAAGGTTTTTTATAAGCTCGTTTGCTTCCGTCACGCCGTATATTTTCTGCTCCGGCATATCTTGACGCTCCTTTCAGCGAAGGTCCCTATATGTTAGTATCGCCGGTCCAATCGCGTTGTCCCGCGAAAACTCCGGCGCGGCGAACAGTGCGCCATCCATGCGCTCGCGAAGCAGCGAGTTGGACGCGACGCCCCCGCTCATAAGCACAGGCATCTTTCCATATTTTTCCATGGCTTTCTCCGTTGCGGCGGCGACGGTCCGCGCCACGGTCTCGAGCACGAAGCGCGAAACATCCTCCGGTCTTTCTCCGTCATCAGCCATCTTCATCATTTTGTTTTCCATACCGGAAAACGAAAAGCGCAGTTCCTCGAGCCTAACCTTAAAGCCCTTGACGGCTTTGCCGTCCGCTGCGAGCGCGTCCACATATTTTCCCGCGGGAAAATCGAGTCCGAGCCTGACGCCAGTCCTGTCTATCAGCTGTCCCGCCGATATGTCCGACGTTCCGCCAATCGCCGCGGCGCGGATACTCTTTCCGTCCGGCTCGACGTAAAGCAGCTCGGTCGTACCGCCGGAAAGATGCCATGCAAGAAATGGCGAATCGAGCAACTCCATATGACCTGCCGACCACGCGGCGGCGGCCAGATGCCCCTGCTGATGCGAAAAAGCGAAAAACGGGACGCCGAGCGCCGCCGCCAGATTCCGGCCCGTGCTTTCTCCTGCGAGAAAACACGGCATATACGAGCCCGCGACCTCGCGCGGCCGCGTGCTTGCCGCCACGGCGATAACGCTTCGAAGATTTTCTCCGCCGAGCAGCGTCTCCACAATTTCAGGAAGCCTCTTCACATGAAAAAACAGAGCGTCGCTCTGCCGCAGACCGAGAGCGCCCTTAGGCACGTCGAGAACGCGGCTTGCGTTCCGCCCTGTTTCACCGTCGAACACCGCGGCCGACGTGGTATAATTGCTTGTGTCAAGAGCGAAGATAAGACCTTTCATTTACATTCCGCGCGCTCAAACGCGCCCAATATGCCGTTGACAAAAGAAGCGACCTCGGGCTCCTCGTATTTCTTTGCCAGCTCCACAGCCTCATTTATCGCCGCACCGTTCGGGATGTCCGGCATATAGAGCATCTCGTACATCGCGACGCGCATGATGGCGGAAGCGACTAACGGTATGCGTTCAAATTTCCAGCTTGCCGAATATTTGGCGATATCCGCGTCGAGCTCCGCGCCGTGTTCCGCGACGCCGAGAACCACGCGGCGGATATAGTCGGCCTGTTTTTTGTTCGGAAGCGAATCAAATATTCCGCTTTCGGTTCGCAGACCGCTGAAGTATTCCTCGGTCAGCCGGTTGTCGAGCAGCTCCCCGGCGCTCATATCTGTAAAGCTGAGCTCGAAAGCCAGTATGAACGCTATCTCTCTCGCTGTTGATCTTTCCATGGTTTCACGCATCCTTTTGTGATAACGGGTTCGCCGGCCCTTCGCGCGGCTGCTTTGGGACTGTTATAATGCGGAAAGGGCGGAGTGTAAACGCTCCGCCCGCTCATTCATATCATTCCGCCTTGTCGAAGCTCACTCCGCCGACATGCACGTTCACGCAGCTCACCTTGAGCTCCGTCATGTTTTCGACGGCCGCGGATACGGCGTCCTGTACGCTCCTGGCTATTTCGGCTATCGGGCAGCCGAACCTTACCATGATGAACACGTCGATTGCAACGGAATCCTCGCCGATGTCTATTTTTATGCCCTTTGAAATATTTTTCTTGGAAAGCATCTCATGGACATTTGTATTTGTTCCGTAAACAAGGCCGCTGACGCCCTCTACCTCGACAGCCGCTCCCGCGGCGATGGCGGCGACCACATCCTCGGAAATATTGATTGTTCCAAGCTCCTCAGGGTGGGTTACATATTCCCTGTTGTCTGCCATGGCGGTACACACTCCTTCTATAAGGTGCTTTATGTATTGTACCATGGCTTTCGCCAAAAAACAATCCTTAATTTGCCTCCATAATCTTGATCTGGTCCGCCGTGAACCCCGTTTCCTCGAGGACGATATCTGTGATTTTGACAACATCGGTACTACTCAGCCCGTCCTCTCCCGCCGCTACCACGACGCTTATGCTCCCGTCACTCAAAAAGGCCACGCAGTCGGAATATCCCTTGGCCTTTACGAGGTTTTCTATCGTCGCCTCCTTCACGGTCTGATCAGCCAGAACCTGTATTCCGGACGACGCCTTATCGAGCACCTCCTGAGTCGCGCCTTCCTCATTCGCCGCTTCCTCAAGAAGAGTTTTTGCCTTGTCGCGGGCCTCCTGCCGCGTAAGCCGCGCCGTCGAAAAATAATCGTCCGCCGAGCCCTCGGCCGTTTCGCCGCCTTCGCCGGTTTCCGACGACGTTTCAACGGCGTCAGAGTCGTCGCCGCTGACAAGCTCGGATTGTCCGAGTATCTTTCCGGTAGTTTGAGACATTTCGCTTCCGTAGTTGTAGTTCAGGTATGCTGCCGCACCGACGAACACGAGCACCGTAAGCACGACGAGATTTCTGCGCAATGTTTTTTTCATTTCAAATTTTCCTCCTAATCCGAGCGTTTTGCTACGGTTATCCTGTCCGCACCGAGTCCTGTGAGCACCGACACCGCCTTTGTCACGGCTAGCCTTACGGCGGCGTTGCCTCCGCCATCGCAGACGACTACCGCGCCTAAATATTCTGGATATGTCGTTCCCGACGGCAGCGCCGACTGATAGCCAGAGCCCTGATTCAACAGCACCGTCTCGTCCGACAAACTGTAATCCTCCGGGTTTTCCTGACTTCCGCTGTACGATAGATTTCTGTCGGCCACGTATGTCGTCTCCACGCCTGAGGCGACGGTAAGCATTACCCTGACTTGTCCGACTCCATCGATGCCCGACAGCAGCTCCTCCATTTCCTTCTGAGTATCGGAAAGGGAAAAGACACTGTCGTTTTCCGCGGTGGATTTCTTGCTTCCGCCGCCTGACGTCGGAATAAGCATAAGTATCACTCCCGCCGCGAGCACGAGCAATATAAAGCGGTATTTTTTGAAAAGTTCCGCAAATTTTTTTGCGCTGTCCGCTCTCATTTTTTATGACCATTCCTTTCGTTTCGCTCAAGGCACAAAAGACCATGAATGGTCACAAAAATGTGTGCATGAGCGGCGGTTCCGCGCAAGCGGGAACCGCTCGCGCATCAAGATAAGTCTGAGTTCATTCAGAATTTATCTCCGCGTTCCATATCTGATGTTCTGTGCTTATCCCTATATCGCGCGAAATGTAATCCGAAAGCTCCTGATTTTTGGGAATCGACATCTCGGCCGAATACGGATACGGCACGCCGTCTTCCCCGCTCTTTGCCGTCACCGAAACGCGGCAGTCGAGCGAAAGCTCCGAGGCTTTATCGCATATATATGTCTCCGTCTGGTTTTCTATGAGCGCTTTGAGCGAATCTCCGCTCTCGTCTTCAAGCTCGCTGCGCCTCTGTTCTATCATTTCCTGGTATCCGCCTCCGTCAAAGTTGAACTCCGGCCATCCGGCGTTTATTACCGGGTAAAGCACGGCGAACATAAGTATGAGCCCGCAGGTAAATTTTCCGAAAACCTTTACGCGTCCCTCGGGCATTATGCCCTCGGCCACGGATATGATAAGCGAGACTGCGAAAACCGATACGAGCCATGAGCTTAAAAATTTCATCCGTAACTCACCGCCGAAACAGAGGATATTATCGAGATTATCAGCAGGAACGCCGTTGCTCCCGTCATCCCTAGAATTAGCCCGAAGGCTCCGCCGAGTTTGTCAATAAGCGCCGCGAGTGAGGTCGCGTCTATAGTTGACGCGAGAAAAGAGGCAAACTTGAACAGTATGTACTGTATCCCCAGTCGTATGAACGGCGCTATGCATATGGCGAATACTGCGAGCGTGCCGAACGCCCCAACGGAGTTTTTAAGTATCGCTGCTCCCGCAAGCAGCGAGCCCGCAGCGTCCGACAGTATGCTCCCCACCACCGGCACCCCGCCCGAAAGCGCCAGCCGCGCCGCTCTCACCGACAGATTGTCGGCGGACGAGGCAAGCGCTCCGCTTATCGTGAGATATGCCGTGAACGCGGATACGAGCGCCGTCAGCGACCACATAATGAATTTCTTTATCACCTCCGCGAGCCGTCCAAGACTTTTGTTTTTAAGCACCGCGTCCGCCGTCGCCGCTCCGAGATAGAGATAAAGAAGCGGCACAAGTATACCGTTTATGCAGTTTATAAGTACGTCCGCGAAAAACGACGTAGCCACTTCCCGCACGGCCGCGGCGGCTACCGAGCCCGATGCCGCTGTTGCGGCTGCCAGAGTCGGAAGCAGAACCTTCGAGAGCTGGTCCATCTCCTCTATCGTCTCGCCGCCGAGACCTATAAGTTCCGTCAGACTCCCTGCCGCCAGCGTGACTACCGCCAGCGCTCCCACGAGCTGGGAAAATCGCGGCAGCTTGGAATCCTTTCCGTTTTCATACATTCCCTCAGCGATGTTTGACAGCATTACAACGAAAAGCAGCGCCGCCACGCTCTTTACTGAGCCTCTTATGACTGATGCGACCTCGTCCCTTCCGGCGCTGAGCAGCGACAACAGCCCGTCCTGAAATCCGCCGTCTTTAGTCACATCGACGTTTTCCATGAGCCTCCCCGCATCGCCCGGCACGGCTCCGGCCAAATCTGAAAGGGGGCTTTCCGCGCCCTCGGCCATGCCGCAGAAAAGAAAGCAGAAAATGAATATGATAAGCAGAACGAAAATGGTTTTTTTCATATGTACCTCACGTGCTATATAAATGACATCACGAGTTCGAGTACGGAGCGCATCAGCGGTATTGCCGTTATTATCGCGCACAGTGCGCCCGACGTTTCGACAAGTCCCGCGGCGGCTGCGGCTCCAGCGTCACGGCAGAGATCCGACGAGACTTTCGTTATTATCGATATACCCACGGTCTTGAGAAGCGGCGCAAATATAGCGTTGTTAAGTCCCGAAAGATACACAAGTTCCGAAATGAAATCGAGTGCGTCTTCTATAAAACCCGATGCGGAGCGTATCACAAGTATGCCCACCGCCATGAGCAGCAGCAGCGTGAATACCGGGCTGTTGTTTTTGAGCAGCAGCGCCGCCAGCGCGCCTGTCAGGCACACGGCGCATATCTGTATCAGCGTGTCCATATCAGAAGCCGAACAGCGTTTTTATCAGCTCGAACAGCGCGCTTATCTCGCGCACCATCATCATCATAACGACGACGAGGCCGGAAAGCGTCACCATGAGTGCCTGCTCCTCCCTGCCCGAGCGTATCAGGAGCTGATTGAGCACGGCTACAAGTATTCCTATGGCCGCTATTTTGAAAATGAGATCAACATCCATTAATTGTTTCCCCGCATTTCATTTTCCATATGTTTCAGGCAAGCATTATCGCAAGCAGCGCGGACATTGAAAAGCATGCACATACGGTAATCCTGCGTCCGTCGCGCGCAGCCGCGCGCCTTTCCTCCGCCGCCGCGGATATGGTCGATACCGCCGAGTCCACGCATCGGAGCACGCCCTGTTCGTCAAGTCCTTCAAAGCTCCTGCCGAACTCCTGCATTATATCGAGGACCTCGCGTCCGGCGCAGAGCTTATTCTCCGCACCCGAAAATATTTCTCCGAGCGGCGGAGCGCCGCGTTTTCCGCTCTCCCCGGCGACCTCGCTCCAGAAATCCCGCGTTTCGGCTGAAGCTCCGGACGCAGCGAGAGACATGAGCGCCGGGAGCGGAGTCAGCCTGCAATGTATCTCTCCGCCGATACGCTGAAAGTCCCGCGCGAGAGCCTCCATTGTCCTTATCTCACGCCGTCTCTGCAAAAGCAGTGCGCGGCAGGCTGCGCCTCCGGCGACAAATATCATTATTGCGCCGACGACCTTCATCATGTCCGTTCCACCTTGTAGTTCCTTTCACCGTTTTGCGCCGATATTGTCACGAACCTGCTGAATATTCCAGCCGCGAGCAGCTTTCTGTACAGCGGTCTTTTGTCGAGCGATGCCACGGACTCACCGTGCGCCGAGGCGATGATTGCCGCTCCGCAGTTCGCCGCTGTCAGCATCGCCTCCACGTCGCGCTCCGCCGTGACCTCGTCGACGGCTATGAGCTCCGGATTCATTGCGCGCAGGAGCATCATCACCCCCTCCGCCTTCGGGCAGGCCGTCATGATATCGGTGTGCTCGCCTATGTCCATCTGCGACCTCCCGCGCCAAACCGCGCCTATCTCTCCGCGCTCGTCGGCAACGGCGACGCGCAGCGGCGCGTTCTCCCCGAAGCCGTCGGAGGCCATGCGTATAATGTCTCGCAGCAGCGTCGTCTTTCCAAGCCCCGGCGGGGCTATGAGCAGCGTGCTGCAAAAGCGCCCGGTCTCCCACAGTTCGTCCGCTATCGGCGCGGCGATGCCCTTTCTCTCCCGCGATATGCGTATTGAGACGGAGGACAGGTCCCGCATCGACGTTATGCGTCCCTCGCGCACGACCGCGCAGCCGCACAGTCCGACGCGAAAGCCCCCCTCCGCGATGACAAAGCCCTCGCGAAGCTGCTCGGCCGCAGAATAGGCGGACATCTGCGTCGCGCGGTCGAGCACGGAATAGAGCTCCCGGTTTTCGACCGCTTCAGTTCGTCCCGGCAGAGCGCATTCGCTTCCCGAAACAAGCACGGTAATTGGCCTTCCGCACCGAAGCCTGAACTCCTCCGCCAGATGCTGAAGCCCGGGAGGAAGGCGCAGCGCCGCGTCCGAAAGTCCCGGTGGAAGAAGCTCCGCCGCCGATATGTACCTTTCGTCACCAGCCGTCACGCTCATCCCTCCCGCGCATATTTAATTCTATGAAGCCTGTCCGGATTTATGACTGTTCAATTTTCAAGCGTTTCGGCTACGTACGGCAAAAGACAAAGGGAGACAGACCCGTGCGTCCATCTCCCTCCATATGCCGTTATGCGCCGCGCTTCAGCAATTTCCGCCGCCGTCCAGCGTTTCTCCCGCAGAAAACTCGTCGGCGGGAAAGTCGATGTGGCTGAACATTTCATAAGGGTCCTCCGCCCCGTTCTCGCCGCACTTGCAGTCGTTTTCCGGCAGGCAGTAATCGCAGACGGGAATAAGCAGGTGCGCGTCGCGCTCAAGCCGCACGAGCGAAAACTGTCCAAGCGTCGCGCGGACATGTCTTCCCGAGCAGTCCGTGGCAATGTCGGAATTGAACATCGCGCGCACTTTTTCCGGGATGTCCGGCGTCACCGCGTCACTGGTGTCCTCTGAGGCAAATCCCGCGTCGAGCACAATCGGGTCGATGGCCTCGACCACTGCTTCCGGACGGTTACCGGGGAACTGTCCTTCGTCGTCCGAGCCGAACGCTCTGGCGCGATCGCGTCCGCCAAAAAGCATAGCGCGCTTGTCGAATACGCACAGTCCGTCGGCGTCGACGGGATTGGGCGCACCGGTGTAAGCCTGAAGAACGACCCTGTAATACCAGCGCGTGGTTACCGTGTAAAAGCCGCGGTTATACGCGACGGGATCCACGCGGACGGTTACGTACAGAAGCTCCGCTTTTCCGTTTCCGACGGAAGCGGCTCCGTCCAGCAGGGCCTTACTCCCGATTGTCGGGTACAGCCTCAGCCCCTCGATGCAGTCCTTGTCGCGGCAGCTGTCGTATATCTTTTTCGTATGGATATAAACCTTCTCGCTTGCGCCGGTGTCGCGTAGCGAGCCGGACGCGTTGTTATCAGCCATGCTATGACCTCCTAATGCAATATGAAAGAGTCCTCTTTCAATTCATTGTATGGCTCTACTGCCGCAAAGGTGCGCTCCCGCGGCACGATAAAAAAAGTATGGTGCAATCGTTTATTTTGCGTTATAATCAAAAATATAGAACAATTATTGCTCAGCGGGGTGATTTTTATGGAACGCGTCGGTTTCATAAGCGACAAGCTCGATATCAAATTTCTTATACTTTATATCGCCGCAAGGCTTATCGAACCGGTCAACATGGAAACTCTGACCGATTTGACGATGTGCGACGGCGGCGTGGACTATTTTTCGTTTACCGAGTGCCTGAACGAGCTTATCCGAACAGGTCACATGAAACGCACTGACGACGAGCTTTACTGCATCACCTCAAAGGGCGTGAGCAACAGCGAGGTGTGCGAGAGCAGCCTGCCTTACTCCGTCCGTCTCGTAGCAGACAAAAACATCAACGTCTATAACCAGAAGCTCCGCCGCAAGGGGCTGGTAAAATCAAACGTCGCCGCGCGGCCCAACGGTACATACACCGTCTCGCTTTCGCTCAGCGACGATGTCGACAACATCATGACCCTCAACCTTATGGTCGCCAAGCAGGAGATGGCCGGCCAGCTGGCCGAACATTTCCAGAAGCACGCCGAGGATATATACAACAACATTCTCGATTCCCTCCTCGCGCATTACGACGCTGACGGAAAAAAGGAAGAAAAATAAAAAGCAGCCCCGGAACGACTCGTTCCGGGGCTGTTTTGCAACTATATTTATTTTATGACAACATTCGCTTCGCCGACCGTTTCGCGGAGCTCCTCTATCAGCGCCTCGTGCAGCAGGCAATGCGAGCCGAGGCGTTTTTTGCTGTCCTCCATATAGGCGATAAACGGCGTGTTGCCGGGAAACATCTCGAGCACGAGCTTTGCGTGGCCGAACTCGGGGCAATTTTCCGACTTGAACTTGACGAACAGCTTTTTGCCGGTAGCTTCTATCGAGGTGTATTCCTTCGGTATTGCCGCTATGCCGTCCTGCGAAAGCGGCAGCACCTCGTCGCACATAAGCTGCGGCGACTTCTCGTCGCGGACTGACAGCCGCCCCTTCGCGACGATTATCTGTCCCTCCTGCAAAAAGCTTCCGGACGATGAAAGCAGCTTTGAAAAGCACAGCATCTCCATTGTGGCCGTGCTGTCCTCAAGCATGACGTAGGCCATAAGGCTGTTGTTCTTCGTCGTCTTGGTCTTGCTCTCCGTTACGACCCCCGCAATGGCGACGCGGCTGCCATCGGAATATTTCGTCGGCCCACCGTCATCCTCGAAATCGTCGAGTATCCCCGCTATCGACACGGCCCCGGCGCGCCTGGCCGCGTCACGGTAGGCGTCCATCGGATGCCCGGTCAAATACAGTCCTGTGGCCTCTTTTTCCTGGCGCATTATCTCCTGCGGAGTAAACTCCGGTATATCCGGAAGCGCCGTCTCCTGGGGTTTTGCGGTCTCTCCGCCGCCGAGTGAGAAAAAGTCAAGCTGCCCGTCGACATTCTGCCGCCTGTTTACGGCTATGCTGTCTATCACGCTCTCGTAGACCTTCATGAGCTGCGAGCGCCTTGCTCCGGTCGAATCGAACGCACCGCTGAGTATAAGGTTTTCTATCGCGCGCTTGTTCATATCCGAGTCGAACATACGTGTACAGAAATCCTGAAGCGAGCTGAACCGCCCGCCGTTTTCACGCTCCTTCATAACGTCGAGTATGAATCCGCGCCCGATGTTCTTTATCGCGACAAGGCCGAAGCGTATCCCGCCGTCCTCGACCGTGAAGCTGTCGTCTGAAAAGTTGATATCCGGGGGAAGCAGCCGAATTCCGCAGTCGCGGCACTCGGCAATGTACTCGCCTATCTTGTCGCTGCTGCCGAGCACGGAGGAAAGCAGCGCCGCCATATATTCTTTCGTATAATGACACTTGAAATACGCCGTCTGATAGGCTACGACGGCGTAGCTGACCGCGTGCGCCTTGTTGAAGGCGTAGTTCGCAAAATCGTATATCTCCTTGTATATGGCTTCGGCTGTCGCCTCGGGTATACCGTTTTTGACGCAGCCCGCGATATTTCGCTCGGCATCGCCGTGGATAAAGGCATATTTTTCCTGTTCTATCTGCTTAGCCTTTTTCTTTGATATCGCGCGGCGAACCATGTCCGCCTGGCCAAGCGAATAGCCGCCTAGCCTGCGGAATATCTCAATGACCTGCTCCTGATAGACGATGCAGCCGTAGGTAACGGAGAGTATGGGCTCAAGCGACGGATGCAGGTACGTTATCTTTCCCTGGTTGTGCTTGCACTCTATAAACCGCGGTATAGACTCCATCGGTCCCGGCCGGTAGAGAGCTATTATAGCCGTGATGTCCTCGATATTGTGCGGCTTCATGTTGACGCACACTCCGGTCATGCCGGTGCTTTCCATCTGGAACACTCCGGACGTCCGCCCCTGCGCTATCATATCGAAAGTCGCCTTGTCGTCCTCGGGTATGGCATGTATGTCGAAATCCGGCTGCGTCTTTTTCAGCATCTTCACAGCGTCGTCGAGAACGGTTAGATTGCGAAGTCCGAGGAAATCCATCTTGAGCAGTCCCAGCTCCTCGAGCGTCGTCATCTGGTACTGGCAAACGACGGCGTCGTCGTTCGTCGCCAGCGGGACATACTCATACACAGGCCGCTTCGTTATTACGACGCCCGCCGCGTGAGTCGACGCGTGGCGCGGCATGCCCTCTATCGCGCGCGCGGTGTCTATCAGTTTCTTGTATCGCTCGTCGCTGTCGTAGAGCTCTCTTAGCGGTTTCGACAGCCTGAGCGCATCGTCGAGCTTGATGTGAAGCGTGTTTGGAACCTGCTTAGCTATCGCGTCCACCTCGGCGTAGGGTATGTTCATAACGCGCCCGACGTCGCGTATGGCTCCGCGCGCGGCCATAGTGCCGAACGTCACTATCTGTGCGACGTGGTCGTTGCCGTAGCGGCGGCGGACGTAGTCCACGACCTCGCCGCGGCGCGTGTCTCCGAAGTCCATGTCTATATCAGGCATGCTGACGCGCTCGGGGTTTAAAAATCTTTCAAAGTAGAGGCTGTATTTCAGCGGGTCTATCTCCGTTATGTCGAGGCAGTAGGAGACCATGCTCCCCGCGGCACTTCCGCGCCCCGGGCCGACGGGTATCCCCGCGTTTTTTGCGAAAGCGACGAAGTCGCTGACGATCAGAAAATAATCTGTGAAGCCCATGCGGTTTATCATGTCGAGCTCATATTCAAGCTGTTTATGGCATTCCGGGCGTCCCGGATAGCGCGTCTTAAATCCCTTGTCGCAGAGCTCTTTCAGATATTCAAAAGAATCCGTACGCCCGTCCGGGAGCTTGAATTCAGGCAGGTGGTATTTCCCGAAAACGAAATCCACGTTGCATCGCTCGGCGATCTTGGCGGTGTTTTCCACCGCGTCGCGGTGCGTCGGAAACAGCGCCGCCATCTCATCCTCGCTGCGCAGGTAAAAGTTCTGCGGCTCGTAGCGCATACGGTTCGGGTCTTCGAGCGTTTTCGCCGTCTGTATGCAAAGCAGCACATCGTGGCTGTACGCATCCTCTTTTTTGATGTAATGCGCGTCGTTAGTCACGACGAGCGGTATCCCGGTCTCCTCGTGTATGCGCAGTATCCCGGCGTTCGCGGTGCGCTGTTCGGGAATTCCGTGGTCCTGGAGCTCAAGATAGAAATTGTCTTCTCCAAATATCTCCCGCATCGTAAGCGCGTATTCCTTAGCGCCCTTGTAATCTCCGCCGTTTATCATGCGCGGTATCTCCCCCGCGAGGCAGGCGGACAGCGCGATAATCCCCTCGTGCCTCTCGCGGAGCAAGTCGAGGTCTATGCGCGGCTTAATGTAAAATCCCTCGATGAAAGCGAGCGAGACCATATAGGAAAGGTTCTCGTAGCCCTTCTTGTTCTCGCACAAAAGGACGAGATGGCGCGCCTCGGAATCGAACTCATGCTGCTTGTCGAACCGCGTTCTCGGCGCGACGTAGACCTCGCATCCGATTATCGGCTTGACGCCCTCTTCCCTGCACGCGCGGTAAAAATCCATCACGCCGTACATGACCCCGTGATCCGTTATGGCGACCGCTGTCTGCCCCATCTCTTTAACGCGTTTTGCAAGCGTTTTGATGCGGCAGGCTCCGTCGAGCAGGCTGTATTCGGTATGTACGTGCAGATGTACAAAGGACATTTATTTTACCCCTAATTCAAAGTTTTCTTTGTCGAGCATATCGCAGACTATTTCAGTCGCTCCGGCTATAAACGTAGGGCATTTGCCAAGTTTTCCCGCCGCCTTCGCCGCGGAGAACTCGGCGTCGTCCGAAATATCCCTCCCAAGCAGCTCGCGGCAAGTCAACACCCCGAATTTTTCGAGGAACCGTTTATGGAATTCCTTTGTCAGCGTTGCTATGCGGCGCTTTGAGTCGAGATCGTCGCTGTTCGTGTAGGGATGCGTCATGCTTAGCACCATTACGGCGCCGCTGACGGCACCGCAGACATCGCCGTGACGAAGCCCCCCGCCGAAGCCTCCGCCGATTGCGAGAGCCTGTCTGTCCGCCATGCCAGTCTCCTCGGTAAAAGCCGACAGCACCGCCTGGCAGCAGTTAAAGCCCTTGTTATGGATATCGTCGGCGCGCTTTATCTTTTGATTTTTCTCTTCATTTGTCATCTCAGACACTCCAATTCCGTTTAGCCTGCCCTGCAAGCGCAGTAAGTTTTCTAAGCCTGTGGTTGAGGCACGATTTCGTTATTGCCGGAGTAAAACACTCAGAGAGCTGGGACAGAGTCAGGTCGGGGTTTTCGAGCCTCAGCCGCGCCGTCTCCCTCAGCTTGTCCGGAAGCTTTTCGAGCTCTCCGCTGCTTTCGAGAAGGCGTATGCTCTCAAGCTGCTCCATCGCTGCGTCCACGGCTTTCCCGATATTTGCGCTGTCGCAGTTGACGCGCCTGTTCATCTCGTTGCGAAGGTCTTTTTCCACCTTCGCCGACATTATGTCCATTGCGGCCACGGGCGCACCAAGCTTTGTAAGCAGGTCTTCAATATGTTCGCTCTGCTTGAAGTAGGTCACGTAATTTCCCTTACGCACCGTGTCCTTGGGCGAAAAGCCCATGTCCATCAGCAGCGCGCTCATCTCGCGGCTGACCTTGTAGTGCGAAGTTGCGAACTCCAGATGATATCTCTTGTTCGGGTCGGTCACGCTGCCTCCGGCGAGAAACGCCCCGCGGACGAACGACGCGCGGCAACATTCCTCCTCAAGTATTCCGTAGTTTATGTGCAGCGACAGGTTCTGCTCGTCTCCGAGTCCGAAGGCCGCAAGTATGCGATCCGTCTTATCCGCGCTCGTTATCTCGAAAGCCAACTTGCCCTGTTTTTGCATATCGTCCGGAACCTTGTCAAAATTCAATCCGAACGCACGATGAAACAGCTTCGGAAGGCGCTGCGCGAACGCGTGGCTCTCCGTCACGATGCGTATTTCCCGGGATGTGAAGGTGTTGCAGTACAGCAGCACGCCGTAAGCTTCCGCGCGGGAACAGCACAGCTTCTGTATGGGTATTTTGCAAAGCTCCGCCTTTGCATTTCCTGAAAACGACATATCCCGCGCTCCTTTCCCTGACGTTGAGGAATCTTATTCTCCGAACAGATGGATGTTGCTGCGCTCGGCGTAAAGCGACATTATCTCTCCCGCCAGCGCGTCCGGGTCGTGCCTGACTATATTTGAGCTGACGCTGGCGACATCCTTTGATATAAGCTCCACTCCGAGCTCCGAGCATTTTTCGATATCGCAGACTATCGGCGCCGCGCCCTCGACCTCATAAAGCGCCCTTACCTCGTATGGTATGGGTTTCGAATTCGTCAAGCACAGGCTGAACAGCTCGGGCGACGAGTGCCCGAATATGGCGCGGATATGATCGGAGACGGTATAGCCCTCGGTCTCGCCCTCCTGCGTCATTATATTACAGACATATATCTTGACCGCCGGGGAGGAACGTATCGCCTCCGCTATCCCGTCCACAAGCAAATTAGGTATTATACTCGTATAAAGGCTGCCCGGGCCAAGCAGTATGAGGTCGGCGTTTTCTATCGCACTTACGCTCTCCGGTAGCGCCTTCGGATGCTCTGGAAGCAGGCGCACGCGCGTTATGCGGCAGTCCTGCTTTTTTTTGAATTCAAAAATCTTAGACTCTCCGAGCACGCGAGTTCCGTTTTCAAACACAGCCTCGAGATTAACGTTCTCATTGGTCACGGGCAGCACGCGCCCGGTAATGGCGAGGACCTCGCTCATGCGCCGCACGGCCGTGTCGAACGACGGCGACATCTCGTTGAGCGCGGCGAGAAAGAGATTGCCGAAGCTCTGCCCGCGCAGCGCTCCGCCTGAAAACCGGTAGCTGAGGAGCTCTGCCATGACGGGCTCCACGTTGGCAAGCGCCTCAAGGCAGTTCCTGATATCTCCAGGAGGCGGCATACCGAGGTCGTGCCGCAGCACCCCGCTCCCGCCGCCGTCGTCCGCCATTGTGACTATGGCCGTTATGTCCTCGCTATAGTATTTGAGTCCGCGCAGCATCGTTGAAAGTCCCGTGCCGCCGCCTATTGCGGCTATGCTCGGGCCAAGTTTCCGCGAAGTTCCGAATCTCTTTTTATCCATTTTCGCCTCACATTCACGCACGCGTCATATCGCGGTGATTTTCCGACGCCTGATAGCCCTTTCGTTTTATAAAATCCGCAAGCGCGCGGGTTATTGCCACGGAGCGGTGCTGACCTCCCGTGCAGCCCACGGCTATAACGAGCGACGTCTTTCCCTCCTCGCTGTAAAGCGGGAGAAGAAATGCGATAAGGCGCTCTAGGTATTTCATGAAATCGCGTGTCTGCTGATAACTGAAAATAAAGTCGTAGACCTTTGCATCAAGCCCCGAAAGAGACCGAAGGTCGTCGATATAAAACGGGTTTGGGAGAAAGCGCACGTCTAACACAAGATCGGCCTCGATCGGTATTCCGTATTTGTATCCGAACGAAATGACGCTGACGCTCATCTGCGCCTCGCGATCGTCCCTTGCGAACATCATCCTAAGCTCATCGCGCAGCTTCGCGTTCGACAGAGCCGTTGTGTCGATGATATACGTCGCCCGGGCGCGGACAGGCGTGAGAGCCATGCGCTCTTTCTGTATCGCTTCTCTCAGCGTTGTGTTGGGGTTTGACAGAGGGTGTTTGCGGCGCGTCTCTTTATATCTTCGAACTATCGTCTCGGGCGCGGCCTCCATGAAAAGTATGTTGTACTTGCAGTTCATTTTCTCAAGCTCGTCGAGCGAAGTGAATAGCGCCGAAAAATCGTCGCCTCCGCGCACGTCGGTAACGAGCGCGACATGCTCGTATTTTCCGCCGTCGGCAAGGCACAGCTTGGCAAACGGCGGCAGCATTTGGGCCGGCATGTTGTCAACGCAGTAGTACCCAAAATCTTCCAGTATGGAAACAGCCTTGCTCTTGCCGGCTCCCGACATCCCGGAAACTATAACGAACTGCATTTCCCTGCCACGTCCTTTCGCCCGTCTGTGTATAATCATTTTATTATTTTTACCTCGGGCTCGATACGCACTCCCTTTTCGGCGTATATCCGCTCCTGCACCATCTTTATCAGCTCGAGCACGTCGCCGCAGGTGGCCCCGCCCGTGTTGATTATGAATCCCGCGTGCTTTTCCGAGACCTGGGCACCGCCCACACGCGCGCCTTTTAGTCCGCTCTGTTCAATAAGCGCCCCCGCGAAATATCCTTCGGGGCGCTTGAACGTACTCCCCGCGCTCGGATATTCGAGCGGCTGGCTCGCGCGTCTGCGGTTCATCAGGTCTTCCATCTTCCCTTTTATCTCAGCGCGGTCGCCTCTTGCAAGCGCGAACTCCGCCGACATCACGACCGCCTCGGGATGCTCGGAAAATACACTGTGGCGGTACGAAAAATCGAGCTCCGCGGCTTCAAGTATCCTGACACCGCCCGGAAACCACGCCGTCACGCGGCGCACGACCTGCTTAATCTCTCCGCCGTAGGCTCCGGCGTTCATAACGACCGCGCCTCCGACGCTTCCGGGTATCCCGTGCGCGAATTCAAGGCCCGTAAGTCCGCTGCTCTGCGCCGTCACCGCAAGCAGCGCAAGCGGCACTCCGGCGGCGGCTTTCAGAACGTTTTCCCCGGCCATCTCTACCTCGCTCATTTCGCACGTCGCAACGACCACGCGGTCGATCCCCTCGTCCGCGACAAGCAGGTTCGTCCCATTGCCCAGGATTAACGTCTCCATGCCGATTTCGCGGCAGAGGTCGAGCAAAAGCGCGAATTCGCATTCGTTTTTTGGAAATGCCATGCGTCTCGCCGCGCCGCCGATGCGGAACGACGTATGCTTTGACATCGGTTCGTCCGCGGCGACGCGCATACCGGGAAATTTCTGTTTTACGGCGTTGTCAAATATGTCGTAGGAACTCATTTTTGTTTGCCCAACTCCTCGTCGAAATGTCTGTTAATCTGGTCGTTGAACTCCTGGGCGGCGTTGTAGCCGAGCTTCTTGTGTCTGTTGTTCATGGCCGCAACCTCAATTATGACCGCGAGGTTACGCCCCGGCTGCACCGGCACGGTCAGCGCTGGCAGGTTCAGCCCCATGATGGCCATATACTGCTCCTCAAGACCGAGACGGTCGTAAGGATAGCCCTCTTTCCATGGCTCGAGATTGATTATGAGATCTATCTGCGATTCGATTTTTATCGCGCTCATGCCGAAAAGCTGGCGTACGTCTACGACGCCGATGCCGCGAAGCTCGATGTAGTGGCGAATGAGCTTCGGCGCGGTTCCCATCAGCGTGTTTGCGATTCTCCTTATCTCCACGGCGTCGTCAGCTATAAGACGGTGCCCGCGCTTGACAAGCTCTATGGCGGTCTCGCTCTTGCCGACCCCGGACTCGCCGAGGATAAGCACGCCCTCGCCGTATATCTCGACCAGTACGCCGTGACGCGTTATGCTCGGTGCGAGGTATTTGTTCAGCGCGTCTATCATCTTGCTTGTGAAAACGACTGTCGGGTCCTGTGTCCGCAGCAAAGTGCGGCCGTATTTTTCGGCCATTTCGAGGCACTCGGGGAAGACGTCCATCCCGCGCGATATCACCAGCGCGGGGATGTCGTAGGACAAAAGCCCCTCAAAGCTCTCTCGGCGCTTTTCCGGAGTCATTTTGGCGAGAAAAGTTATCTCGGCCTTGCCGATGACCTCGAGTCTGCGCGGGTCAAAGTAATCAAAAAAACCGACGAACTGAAGCCCGGGGCGGTTGACATCCTCGATAGTCAGCAGCGCTTCGTCGTAGTCGGAGCCCTTTCTTATAATCTCAAGCCCGAATTCCTCAACGATCTGAGCAAGTCTAACACTTTTTCCGCCGTTCATTTGTATCTTCACCTTTCACCCGGGAATACTTTTATATATAATATGTTAATTATACTTTAATCCGCTACTTTTATCAAGAGAAACAGAGGACAGAGCGCCTCCGCCTTAAACGCTCCGCGCGGTTTCTCCGCCCCGTGCAAAAAGCTTCCCCGGGATTGGATTTTCCCTCTGCGCACCTGAAAATTTATAAAAAATGAGGAAAATGATTAAAATAATCCTTGCAATTCGGCAGGTCGTATGTTAGTATATCAAAGGCGCTTATCAGGAAGATATGCGTTAAGACAAATGCAGCAAGGAGGTGCAACGGATGGCAAAGTGCGAATTCTGCGACAAGGGCGTGACTTTTGGAATAAAGGTCTCCCATTCCCACAGACGCGCCAACCGTGCATGGAAGCCCAATGTGAAGCGCGTTAAGGCGATCGTCGACGGTACGCCCCGCCATGTCTATGTTTGTACCCGGTGCCTGCGCTCCGGCAAGGTTACCAGAGCAGTCTGAGTATTAAACTTAACAACAATAAAATCCCTCTTCTTTCGAAGAGGGATTTTTTGTTTTTGTTATGCCTTAAAAATCCCGGGGCTTTTTCCCGTCTCAGTTCCAGCTGCTGTCCTCTATCTCGTGCTTTTTCGAGCGGGACATGAGCTGCCGCAGGGCTTCCTTGGCTGATTTGCCCTCGTAAAGCACCTCGTATGCGGCCTTGGATATGGGCATTTCTATGCCGGTCTTCTTGGCGAGCGTCATAACTGTCTGGGCGGCGTAATAACCCTCCACGACGGCTCCGACCTCCTTCATTGCCTCCTGCGCGCTCTTTCCCTGTCCAATCAGGATTCCAGCGCGGTGGTTGCGCGAGTGCATCGACGTACAGGTGACTATCAGGTCGCCGACCCCGGCGAGTCCCGCGAAGGTTGCCGCTTTGCCGCCGAGCGCCACGCCGAGGCGCGCGGTCTCGGTAAGGCCGCGGGTCATCAGCCGCGCGCGGGTATTATCTCCGCTGCCCATGCCGTCGAGCACGCCGTAGCACAGCGCGATGACGTTTTTGAGCGCAGCGGCAAGTTCGACTCCGATGATGTCTGGGCTTGAGTAGACTCGAAAACGCGGGCTCATGAACACGTCCTGCACGGCTTCAGCCGCCTTTTTATTCACCGCTGCGGCGACTACGCCCGTCGGTATCCTGCGTCCGACCTCCTCGGCGTGCGACGGACCTGAAAGCGCGACTATGTCGAAGTTGTGCCCGGTCTCCTCGTCGATAACCTGAGACAGACGGAGCGAAGTGTCCTTTTCAATTCCCTTTGAGACGGTGACCAGCAGCGTGCCCTCGTCCAGCTGCGGCGCAGCCTTTCTCGCGGTTTCCCGGACAGCGAAGGACGGAGTCGCGAAAACCACGAGGCCCTTGCCTTTCACGCAGGAAATGTCCGTCGTCAGCTTCAGTTCTTTCGGTATCTCGACGCCCTTGAGCAGCGGATTTTCGCGCGTTTTTTTAAGCGTCTCGACTTCGCGTCCGTCAAATGACCACATGGTAACGTCGTGCCCGTTATCCAGCAGCAGCAGCGCCAGCGCGGTGCCCCATCCTCCGCTTCCAACAACAGCTATTTTCATTGTCCACCCTCCGTTTTATTCCTATGTAAAGTGAATTTGCTTTCTTTTCCGCGTACGAGCCTCGCTATGTTGGCGCGGTGCGCAAACACCAGAAGTCCGGCTGTCACGACCGAAAGCAGCGTGTACGACGCCGAATGCGACCATATCCATACGCACGGCACCAGCATGGACGCCGCGATTATCGAGCCGAGCGAGACATACTTCGTTACTAAAACCACCACGAAAAAGATGGCGAGAAGCAAAAGGGCTATTTTCCAGTTTATCACCATAACCGCCGACACGCCAGACAGTATGCCCTTTCCGCCGTGGAAATGGAACGTGACTGGATACGTGTGTCCGAGCATGACGAACGCCGCCGCGACAAACTGACCGACGACCCGGAACTCATCGCCCCCGGCAAGCGTCAGCAGCACTCCGCCTATAAACGTGGCAATCATAGCCTTGAGTATGTCGCATGCAAGAACGCCGGCAATGCCCTTGGTCCCGTAGACACGGTAAAAATTGGTAAGTCCTGCGTTGCCGCTGCCGTGGGCACGCACATCGTCTTTATAAAAATACTTGGAAACGAGTATTGCGCCGTTTATGCAGCCAAAAAAATACGCTATTACAGATGATAGAACGAACATCCCAGCGAGCATTCCGTCATGCCTCCTCGCCCTTTTGACGTATTGACAGCACTATCGGCGTACCCTCGAGACCAAACACTCCGCGTATCTGGTTTTCAAGATAGCGCTGATAGGAATAGTGGAACAGCCTCGCGTCGTTGCAGAATGCAATGAAATGCGGCGGCTTGATCCCGACCTGAGTCATATAATATATTTTCAGCCTGCGTCCCTTGTCGGTTGGCGGCTGGACGCGCGTCTGCGCGTCGGCCAGGACGTTGTTGAGCATTCCGGTAGTTATACGCATGGCGCTCTGGTCGTTGACGTAATTTATAAGCTCGAACAGCCGCTCCACGCGCTGTCCCGTAGCTGCGGAGATAAAAACTATCGGCGCATAGGTCATATATGCGAGGTCGCGCCGCACATCTTCGCGGAATTTATCCATGGTCTTCTCGTCCTTATCGACGACGTCCCACTTGTTCACGACTATTATGCACGCCTTGCCCGCGTTGTGCGCCACACCCGCGACCTTCGTGTCCTGCTCCGTAACGCCGTCCTGCGCGTCTATCATGATAAGGCACACGTCCGAGCGCTCTATCGCCATCGTGGCGCGAAGCACGCTGTATTTTTCTATGCCTTCGTCGACCTTCGCCTTTTTTCTCATCCCGGCTGTGTCGATGAACACATATTTACCGTAGCTGTTTTCAAACGGCGAGTCTATCGCGTCACGCGTCGTCCCGGCAATGTCGCTGACTATCATGCGTTGCTCGCCGAGTATGCGGTTCGTGAGCGACGACTTGCCGACGTTCGGTTTTCCGATTATAGCGACCTTTATGGCGTCGGGGTCCTCGTCGCTTTCGTCGTCTTTTGGGAAATGCTCAAAGCAAGCGTCGAGCAGATCGCTCGTACCGTGTCCGTGCACAGCCGATACCGGTATCGGCTCTCCCAGCCCGAGATTGTAGAACTCGTATATCTCCGGGTCCGTCGGCCCGACGGAGTCCACCTTGTTGACGGCAAGCACTATTGGCTTTTCCGAACGGAGCAGCATGTTGGCGACCTCCTGATCGGCGGCCGTCAGCCCGGTCTTTATGTCGCAGAGGAATACTATTACCGTGGCATTTTCGATGGCTATCTGCGCCTGCTCGCGCATAAGCGAGAGCATCTTGTCGTCTGTGCGCGGCTCTATTCCTCCGGTGTCTATCAGAGTAAACTTCCGCCCGCGCCACTCGGCCTCGCCGTAGATTCTGTCGCGCGTCACGCCCGGCGTATCCTCGACTATCGAGCGGCGCTCGCCTATCAGCTTGTTGAACATAAGTGACTTGCCGACGTTCGGCCTGCCCACTATCGCTATAACAGGTTTCATAAATTACGACCATTCCTTTCAAGCCGCCCCGGCGGCTTCAGGTCTTATCCTTGCTTTTCAAATATTGCGTCTATCAGCGCGTAGCCGGACGCTCCGACCACCTGTATCGGAACTCCGACGGTCTTTTCAACATCGACGACCGTCAGGTCGTCAAGAAATACCTCTCCGCCGTGGCGAAGCATATTCTCCGGTATCAGAAGCCGTTTGCCGAGCGGCTTGCCCGCCAGCT
This sequence comes from Oscillospiraceae bacterium, assembly GCA_034926415.1. Classification (GTDB taxonomy): domain Bacteria; phylum Bacillota; class Clostridia; order Oscillospirales; family Oscillospiraceae; genus JAYFRC01. The sequence continues at coordinate 1,758 of JAYFRC010000106.1, read as the reverse complement.
GTTTTATGAGGTCCGCACCGGTTATCAGCCCCGACACGTCTATCGTCGTCCCGAAAAACTCGTTTTTTATCGCGTACACCCGCCCGTCGACGTTTTTGCATTTTTTCGCCGCCGCAGCCACGAGCCCCGATATAAACGGCTCGGCTATAACGCCTGTCGCCGTAGCAAAGGGCTCGCACACCTCGTCCGCTTCTATTTCCGAAAGTCCGTCCAGAAACTCGCCTTCAAGCGAGCGAAGCATGCCCACTCCGTTTTCTATCTGCGGATAGCCCTCATAGTATTCTTCGGGCGGGAGCGGACGGCCGGCCTTGATATAAAGCTCGTCGGCGCAAAAAAAGACGCGGCTCCCCCGCTGCTTCAGGCATCCGTCGCCGAAAGTATCGATGATGTCTATTATCTCCGCGGCTTTGGCTTTATCCACCGGCGGCATTTTATAAAGCCCCTTGCGATATTTCGTGAGCCCGACGGGAACCACCGCGCAGGTCGCGGTGCCCATGGCGAAAAGGTCGCACATAGTCTTTCTAAGTGCCTCGCCGTCGTTGAGCCCCGGGCACACGACTATCTGGCTGTTCATTATTATGCCCGCTTCCGCGAAAGCGCGCATATATTCAAGGCCTTTAGCCGCCGCCTTGTTACCGAGCAGAATGCTCCGCAGCTTTGGGTCGGTAGAGTGCACCGAGACGTTTATCGGGCTTATATGCAGGTCTATTATGCGCTGAGCCTCGCGCTCAGAAAGATTCGTCAGAGTGATATATGTTCCGGTCAGGAACGACAGCCGCGCGTCGTCGTCCTTGAAATACAGCGTGTCGCGCATATCGGGCGGCATCTGGTCGACGAAGCAGAAAAGGCAGTGGTTGCTGCACTGGCGCTCCGAGTCCATGAGATACGTCTCGAAATTGAGGCCTACGTCCTCGCCCTCGTCTTTTTCGATCCGCACGCGACGACGCTTTCCGTCCTCGCTCTCGAGCGTCAGCGTAAGGGAAGGATCATAGCTGAAGAATCGGTAGTCGAGCACGTCGTTTATTTTCTTACCGTTGACAAAGACAAGCGTCTCGCCCGCGCGCACCCCGGCCTTTTCAGCCGGAGAGCCGGACTCTATTGATTCTATTCTTCCCGCCAACGCTCTATCTCTCCTTTTCCAGACTTTTCCATAATGTGCGAATTCACATATATCGCGTATATATAATAATTTCTTTCCAATTATTATATATTAAAACTCCGTGAAGCGCAACAAAACACAAAAGTTTATATGTTGACAAACTGTCCGGTCATCCGCCTTTTCCGACGAAGAAAAGAGCGGGGAAGACAAACATCTTCCCCGCTCAGTGTGAGACGAAATTACTTTTCCTCTGCTTCTGCCGCTGCGACTTTGACCTGCTTGACCTGACGGCCGTTGTAGGTACCGCACTCCGGGCACATTGTGTGAGGTGCGTGCAGCGCGCCGCACTTGGCGCACTTGACCAGAGCGGGAGTAGCCAGCTTCCAGACGGAGCTGCGTCTCTTATCGCGTCTTGCCTTTGAAACTTTACCCTTAGGTACTGCCATTCTTTATGACACCTCCTTGGTTCTATCTGCCAAAGCAGTAATTCATGTTTTTATCGTTTTCAGGATTCGCTTCCAAAAAGCGAGTCCAGCGCGGACCAGCGCGAATCGGTTTCTTTTTTGCATCCGCACGGTCCGAGATTGAGATTGGCTCCGCACCGGGGACAAAGTCCTTTACAATCCGGAGAACAGAGCATCTTTGTGTCCATGCCGAGG
>JAYFRC010000006.1:0-37766 GCA_034926415.1 Oscillospiraceae bacterium | reverse complement strand
TGTTCGTTATCGGCGGAGAGTCGGTTTATCGCATGCTGCTTCCGCAATGCCGCAGAGCTTACGTCACGCGCGTGGACGCCTGCCCCGACGCGGACAGCTTTTTCCCCGACCTCGGAGACACGCCGAACTGGAAAATAGAGCGTGAAAGCGAGTTTTTTGAGCACAACGGCCTAGAATACAGCTTCGTCGATTACGTGAACGACAGGCTGTAATATAGTATTACCCATTTTTGAGATGGTAAAAAATGTAAATTCCCGGAACGATAGCCGTTCCGGGAATTTAATTTTTATTGATAGCAGATCATTCCGCGCGGACGAGCTCAACGAGCACCTCCGTCATTTTTTCAAGGGCGTCGGCGGGTATGAATTCCTGCACGCAGTGGAAGTTTTCTCCGCCGGTGCTGAGATTCGGGCAGGGCAGTCCCATAAACGAGAGCTTGGCTCCGTCTGTGCCTCCGCGGACGGGTACGGTGCGCGGTTCTATCCCGGTGCGCGAAAATGCGCGTTTTGCCCGGTCGATGAGCTCCATGTGCGGCTCTATCATTTCGCGCATGTTGAAGTAGCTGTCGCTTATATAAAGCGTTGCCGCGCCTCTGCCATATTTTGAATTCAGGTATGCGGCGATGCGTCCGAGACGGCGCTTGCGCTCGTCAAATTTCGCGCGGTCGTGGTCGCGGATGAGCATATAAACGCTCGCTTCGGTCTCCGTGCCCTCGATGCGGTTGATGTGAAAAAAGCCTTCGTAGCCCTCGGTGTGAGCGGGCGTCTCGGCGGGAGGCATCATATTGATGAATTCGTTGGCGATCAGTATCGCGTTTCGCATTTTGTTCTTTGCGTCGCCGGGATGAACGTTTATCCCGCGCAGAAAGACACTGGCGTTGGCGGCGTTGAAATTTTCGTACTCTATCTCGCCGAGCCTTCCTCCGTCCACAGTGTACGCCGTCTCCGCGCCGAAGCTCTCAAGGTTAAAGAAATCCGTGCCCCCGCCTATCTCTTCGTCTGGGGTAAAGCATACGGCCACTGGGCCGTGTGGTATCTCGGGATGATTTATAAGGCGCTCCATAGCCGAGACGATCTCCGCTACCCCGGCCTTGTCGTCTGCGCCGAGCAGCGTGCTGCCGTCGGTGACCACTATCTCACGCCCCGCGTATTTTGCGAGGTTTTCGTAGTATCCCGGGTCGAGCGAGACGCCGTTTCCGATGTCGACGATTCCGCCGTCGTATTTTATCACGCGCGGCTTCACGTTTTCACCGGGCGCGTCAGGCGAGGTGTCCATGTGCGCTATGAGCCCGACGGCGGGGATGCCGCCGCGCCCCTCGGATGCGAGCAGATGCGCGCTGACGTAGCCGTGATCGTCCATTGAGGCGTCCGCGAGGCCAATCTCCAGCAGCTCGCGCACGAGGTAAGCGCCGAGGAGCTTCTCCTTTTCTGAGCTCGGATGCGTGCCGGAATTTTCATCCGACCGCGTGTCGAAAGCGACGTATTTGAGAAATCGTTCAAGAGCGTTCATTGTCCGGATTCCTTTCAGCGTTTTGTCCTGAATTATTTTACCATCATGCCGTTTCAGTTGCAATTCAGAATATCATAATAGTATAATATAAATAATGGGGCGAATAATGTTCGAAACGGAAGAGAGGGGCTGCGAAGATGCGAATACTGATTGTAGAGGACGAGGAGCGCCTCGCGCGCACGATAAAGGACATAATGGAGGACAAGCATTACTCCGCCGATATCGCGCTTGACGGAGAGGCCGGGCTCGACGACGCTATGAGCGGAATATATGACGTGATACTTATGGACGTTATGCTGCCAAAGATGGACGGCTTCGCGGTCGTGAAGCGCCTCCGCGAGGAAAACATACGCACCCCGATAATAATGCTGACGGCAAGGACGCAGCTAGGCGACCGGGTACAGGGACTCGATTCCGGCGCGGATTATTATCTCACAAAGCCGTTTGAGACGAGCGAGCTTCTCGCCTGCATACGCGCGGTGTCGCGCCGGCAGTCCGACTCGATCGTGCTTGACGAGGCAAGGTACGGCGACCTGACGCTGAACCTGGCTTCGTATCTTCTCTCCTGCGGTGAAAAGTCCGTGCGCCTGAGCCGGACGGAGTTTGAGATAATGCGTCTTCTTATGATAAATCAGGCGAACATACTTACAAAGGAAACGCTTATAACGAAGGTCTGGGGTTACGACAGCGAGGTTTACGACAACAATGTTGAGGCGTATATTTCGTTTTTGCGCAAGAAGCTGACGCACCTTAAGTCCTCCGTATCGATACACACCGTGCGCATGGTCGGCTATCATCTGGAGATTGCCGAAGAATGAAGGATAGACATAAGAGATGATAAAGAAGCTCAGACGAAAATTCGTCTTTATAAATATGATTATAGTGACGATGATACTCGTCGCGCTGTTTTCGACCGTGCTATATGTGACGCACAGCGGACTCGTTCGCGACAGCAAAATGCTGCTTCAGCGCGTCGTCGACCAGGGCGACACGTATCGCCCCGGACTTCCGGGAGGCAGCGGAAGCGACATATCGACGCCGTACTTCACTTTGTCTGTGGACAGGAGCGGCCGCGCCGTCGTGGCGGACAGCAAGTATTTCGTCCTCGATGACGAGGATGCCGTAGAGACGCTGATAATGCAGACCATAACCGCGGCCGACGACGAGGGAACAATATCCGGATATAATCTTCGCTACTACCGTGTGACGACGAACAACGGCTGGAAGATAGCATTTGTCGACACGTCTTCGGAAGCGAGGACTATGAATCGCATGACGATTAACAGCATAGCCATAGGCGGCGCATGTTTCGTCGTGTTTTTCATCATAAGCATGCTTCTTGCAAGATGGGCGGTCAAGCCCGTGCAGAAGAGCTGGGAACAGCAGCAGCAGTTCATCGCGGATGCGTCGCACGAGCTCAAGACCCCGCTGACGATCATATTGTCCAACGCGGATATGCTCATGACCCACGACGGGACGGACGAGGAGCACGAAAAGCGGTGGACCGATAATATCAAGGTGGCGGCCGAGCGCATGAAGACGCTGGTCGAGGAGATGCTCTGCCTTGCCCAGTCCGACAGCGGCGCGATAGCGCCGGTTATGGAGACCGTGGATTTCGCGGACGCCGCGTCCGAATCCATACTGCTCGCCGAGCCGACATTTTTTGAAAGCGGAAGGAACCTTACGGACGAAGTTGACGAGGGCCTGTATGTCCGGGGCGATGCGGCAAAGCTGAAGCAGCTCGTATCAATTCTGCTCGATAATGCCTGCAAGTATTCGCCGGACGGCGGAGAGGTCAGGATTTCGCTCCACGGCGACGGTAAAAAGCTGACTCTGAAAGTCAATAATCATGGCGAAAAATTGACAAGCGAGCAGTGCGAGCATATATTCGAGCGTTTCTATCGCGCCGACGCCTCGCGCCAAAACAACGGCAGCTTCGGTCTCGGCCTTGCCATAGCGCAGAGCATCGTGCTTCAGCATAACGGAAAGATATGGGTCGAAAGCGGGGAGACCGACAGCACGACGTTCATAGTCCAACTCCCGCAGATAGAAAAAGCCTGACGGCATTGTCGCAGAATAATCGCGCCGCATCGTATTTTTGAAACAAAAAACAGCCACGCCGTTTTAAGGCGCAGCGTCATAGAGGCAAAAAGTGAACCGGGGGATAGATCCCGATAAAGAGGCGGACAGTTTCGGCTGTCCGCCCCTTTACATGCTTATGAGGCGGAGCCGGTATTTGCGGAGGCGCTGCTTTCAACAAATGGTGTGTATTGTGGATGTTCGTGAACATATTTGTTCATGCCCTCTGTGGCTTTCTCCTGGCTGATCGGTTCGGCATTTTTGACATCGGGTTCATCCTCGGTTGAATAAAACCATGGATGCTCTTCATCCTGCCAGCCGTAATATAGAACAGATTCCAACATGGTCAATTCGGTTCCGCTGTATGTATAATAGCTGTATCTGGACTCAAAAGCGCTGCTTGAGCCCTCGTTGGCAATGCAGCCATTTTCACAGAGATAATATCGGTTTCTCTCCCATCCGTCCAGCACATGAACCGCTTCACCGTTTACTATCGTATAGACGTCATAGACGACGCCGTCCCAGCTGCCGTCATCCCAGCCGTCCGTATTTGCGCCAAATATGAGTTCATCTACGCCGTTGCCGTCGATGTCTTTTATCAGATAACCAAGCGTTTCATAGTCCCAATGCTGATAAATTACACTGCTGAACGGTTCCTCTTCCGGATAGTTGCCGTCAAAATTTTCGAGCACATCCTTTGCCTCGGCAATAAGCTCGTCGTATCCCGAATAATCCGTTTCTTCCGGCGTTGTCTCAATCGTGTTATCCTGATCCTCCTGATTCGCCTGCGTATCAATAGGTTTAGCCTGATCCTTCGGACTCGTCAAAAAATACACTGCAGCAACAACGCAGGCAACAACGGCCGCTGCAATAATCCAAAACGCGGGTTTCTTATAATTCATAATAGTTTTAGTTCTCTCCTTAACGCCGACCTCACTAAAGCAAGGGGGCAAACCATATCCCGGCAAAACAGAATATCCGCCGCCTGCTGGTTCAATTCTCTACCATGTCGCGGTGAAATTTTCAAATTGCAGACTATTATAATCAATGGGCGCCGTTTCGACGCGCCAGTCGTCCTCTCCCTCGATTCGGTATTCAAGCGTGACAGACCCGGTATTGCTGTCATAAGCAGCAGAGGCCAGACACGCCAAATGCTTGTCTTCCGGTATGTTCAGCATCGCATCCTTGACATCGGCCACTTGGGGAATCCCGTCCTTCATCCGGTAAACGAACACGTCGTTTACCCCGTCCGCATTATAGGTGACATTGCATATCAGCTCCGCATGGCCGTCGCCGTCCAGATCCTCGGCAATGTCGGTCATGTCCACGCCGAAGCTCTGCGCAAAGCAGACCGCAGAATTGTCCCGCACCGCATAGTACGAGCAGTAGCCCCAGCCATAGCTGGTCAAATTCTCAAGAACAAAGCCGCTCAGCTCCGGGATTGCGTCGAAGGAACGCAGAGAATACCGCATATCCGAGCCGGAATTGGACGGTACGCTGCCGAGCACCGTAACGGCTCCGTCCCGCCGCAGAAGTATTTCGGTCTGATCGCCCTGATTGCGCAGGCCGACTTCATAGTCCTCCCGCTGCAGCAGCCAGACCTCACTCGGCTGTTCATAGACCATCAGGGAATCCTCCGTAAATTTGATTTCGCCATAGTATGTTGCGGTGCTGTCTTCCCCGGATAGCCCATAAATCATTCCAAGCGTCCCGTCATTGACGGAATCCTGATCGAAACCTATACTCCAATCCGGAAACTCTGCCGTCAAAAGAGCATTCAGGTCGGCTTCATAAATTACCCCATTTTGTTCAAAGCAATAGTAGGCAAGCTCTCCGCCATGATAGAACCATAGTAATTCCGTTGCTCCGTCTCCATCTAAGTCCTGTGCAAGCACATTATTGCAGCAGTGAATCATGAGCTTCAGCGTACCATCTGGCTCAAAATAATAATAATCATTTGCAATAAAAGCCGCGCCGGCCGGATAGACGACATAAAACCCATCGTGTCCGAACACATTCTTATATGGTTTAATATCGTATCCGTCCTGATAGCCCCAGTTGTTATCAGCCCAATATCCCTGAGCGAACTGTACTACCGTATCGTCATCCATCATATAGGCGCCATAAATATCCCCATTTTGTGCCCGGTAGAACATAACCTCTGTTCCCCTGTCACAGACATAGGATACAATCACGGACGCAATATCGGAACTGTCCGCCGTAGTGACCTCAACCTCCGATGCCTGATACGGTTCGATATCTGACAGCGGGATGGTATAGGCGTCGGCGCCCGTCATGGACTGACTCACGGAGGGGGCAGTGGAGGAGGAATCCGCTTCCGCGGCGGGGAGAGCTGCGCCTTTCGCACTCGTGAAAGTGCCGCACACCGCCACTGCCGCGACAAGAATCACGGCGACAAGGGTATAAAGCGCCGTCTTCGGTTTCTTCGCAATAAGAACGATGCGCTCCTTAATGCTCTTTTTACTGCCGGTCATGGTGGTTGCCGTGCTCAGAAGCGTACCGGCGGTGTGCTTTCTGCAGGTAAGGCCCACGATTGAACGGCCGTAGTCGCACCGCCACTCCTCGCCGATCCGTTTGATAGTACCCTCGTCACAGGCAAGCTCGGCGTCCCGCATGGAAAGCGAGGCGGCAAGCCACACAAGCGGGCTATACCAGTGCAGCGCCAGACACACGCAGCGCAGCATCGCCCAGATATGATCACCGTGGCGGTAATGAGTTGCCTCGTGTTCAAGCACATGGCGCAAAATTTTCTCGTCCTCCTGCGCCTCTTGCGTGACGTAGATTGCGGGATGGAACAAGCCGAACATGCAGGGCGTTTCCACCATACCGGAGAGATAGACCGGCAAAGGATATTCCGAGATGCCGGTCATGCGCCTGTCGCTTTTCAGCCTGACAGAGAATCTAAGATTCGCTATGAGCAGGAACAGGCCGACAGCGGCGAAGCCGGCGAGCCAGACAACCAGCGCAAGGAATCCCCAATCGATGACACGGGTATTTATATCAGATACGCCGTCCTGAATATTTTCCTCCGCATCAGCGCTTTCCGGCGTGGCAGGGATGGACGATTCCGGTGCCGCTCCCTCTGAGGGCGCATATGCGTTTGCCGGCACGCCAACGGATACTGCCGTTTCCGGCAGAGCATCCGGCAGCGCGTTCATAACGCTGACAGGGCTCACGCCAAAGCTAACCGGCACAAGCAGTCTTACAAGCACCAGTGCCCAAAGCGCGTATTGAAGGCGCAGACTTATCTTGCCGCGCAGGATAAAACGCAGGGCGGATATCACCGCTATGAGGACGGATGAGGATATGATCCATTCAGTCATGTTTCCCTACCTCGCCGTCCTTTGATGCCCGATCCGCATCCGCCTTACGCAGGATCGCGTACAGTTCGTCGATCTCTTCCTTTGACAGCTCCTGCTTTTTGGTAATGGCGCTCATCATCATGCTGACGCTGCCCTTGCATGCGCGGCTGAGAAACGCTTCCGTTTCCTGCATCAGCGCATCCTCGCGGGCGATCAGCGGCGAATATGTATTTATACCACCGCTCTCATCGCAGAGCACCGCGCCCTTTTTCATCGCACGGTGCAGCAGCGTCAGCGTGGTCGTCCGCGACCAGCCGTTAAGCTCTCTGAAATAGTCCGATGCTTCACGCCCCGTACACGGGGCATTCTCCCACAGATATTCCATGAGGCTCCATTCAGCTGTTGTAAGACTTATATGTTTCTCCGCCATCATCTCACGCTCCGATCTGACTACGTCCGTAGACAATTCCATTATATATTCCATGTCTACACTTGTCAACATTGTAAATATAGCAGCCCGGGCAAGTCAAATTTAAAATCCCCTTATTCCTGAAAAAGAATTTTTCAGGAATAAGGGGATTTTTCCGTATTCAGTTTGCCTTATGGTGCAGATTCACAGCTTATTCTTGCTGCTTCCCGCATTTAAGGCGCGGCTGTTTTACGTGCAGTGGAATATTACAAGAAAAAAGAGAAACAAAAATCAGAAATCCTCCGCCCTCGGAGCGTGCAGAATGTGCGCCATGACGTAGCTCAGCAGAGCGAGCCCCCAGGCCGCGGGCAGAAGAAGCGTCAGCGCGCCGTAGTAGTTGCCAAACGCAACAGAATGATATACGGTAAAGCGCAGCGCGAAATACAGCGCGAGGCATATGGCCGACGCGCGCTCGGGATATACCGCTAGAAGCGAATAAAGCGCCTCGTAGCGCTCCTGCGCGCGTCTGAAGCGGCGCTCTCGCGCGCGGAGGGGCAGGGCAAAGGCTCCGAAATCCAGAACCCGCGCGCCTTTTCTGGTTTCATCATATTCAAATTCGTTTTCATACTTTCTCGCGGACGAAGTGTTCTCTGTCATTTCGGTTCCCTCCCATTTATCTTTACGAGTTTATATTAATACCGCGGATGTCCCAAAAAGCGGACTTCAAATCCTTTTATCGTACAGTATTAAAATAGAACTCTTGTTTTATAGTACATTTGTATTATAGAACGGATGTTTTCAAAATGCAATACCCCAGCAAAAAATATTTTTGAAAAAATGTAAAGTTCGCTTGACTTTAGCGGAACATGTGCTATACTCAAAATTGTAAAGCGACCTTTACAATTTCGCCGGAGGTGAGCAGATGGAAAACAAGATAGAGGAAAAGCGAAAGGAAGCGGGCATGACGCAGCAGACATTGGCCAAACTGCTGGGCGTGTCGCGGCAGACGATAATCTCGCTGGAAGGCGGGCGGTACAACCCGTCTATAATTCTGGCGCACAATATAGCCAAAGCGTTTTCGTGCTCGATAGAGGATGTATTTTTGTTTGAGGAGGAAGGAAAATGAAAGCCATAAAGAACAGATTGGTGTTATATACGATATATGTGGTCGCTGGAATAGTCCTGCTGTTTTTGCCGGCGCTGTGCGCTCTGGCCGGAAGCGACCTCGGAGGCTCCACGGCAATCGTCAGCGGTATCGGCGGAGCGGTAGCGGCTATGGGCGTTGTGCGGCTTGTCCAGTATTCGCGGCTTTATAAAGACCCAGAGCGCGCGGAGGAGTGGTACAATGCGTATCACGAGGAACGCACGTCGTTCGTTGCGAACAAAGCGCGTGCATGGACGTTCTATATCTCGGTGTTTGTAGAGCTCGCCGTAGGCATTGCGGCGATGCTTATGGGGCAGAAGCTGCTTGGCCAGGCGTTCGTCCTGCTCGCGTGCTTCCAGGGCGTCCTGAGTTTCATACTGTATCGCGTGCTGAACAATAAATACTGATACGGCGTTCCCGAACGCTTCATTCAAAACCCTATAATAAAACCCCGGCGGATGATCGTCCGCCGGGGTTTTATGTATCTTATGCCATCAGGCTGCACACCGCGTCGGCATAGTCCGACGGGTTTTCGAGCGGGAGTCCCGCGATGAGCTCCGCCTGTGCGAGCAGGATGCGGGCGTATTTTTCCGCCTTTTCCCTGTCGCTGCCGACAGCCTCGCAAAGCGCCTTGAACGCCGGATGCGCGGCGTTGAGCTCGAGCACGCGCTCGGCCTTCATCTGCGCGTCCGGCTGAACGGCGGCCATGTACTTTTCCATCTCGAAACTGATGCCGCCCTCGGCCGTGAGGCACACGGGGTGATTGACGAGCTTCTTGGAGATGCGCACGTCCTTGACCTTGTCGCCGAGCGCCGTCTTGACGAACTCGAGCACATCCTTGTATTCGCCCTCGTCCTTGGGCGCGTCGTCGTTTTCAAGACCGAGATCGTCGTTGAGCACGCTGCGGAATTCCTTCTCCTTGTAGGCGTGAAGCGCCTGCGCGGCGAACTCGTCGGCCTGGTTCGTGAAATAGAGTATCTCCATGCTGTTTTTCTTGACGAGCTCGGTCTGGGGCAGTGAATCTATCGCGCCGATGCTGTCGCCGGCGGCGTAATAGATGTATTTTTGGCTCTCCGGCATGCGCGTCACATACTCGTCAAGCGTGACGGGCTTTTTCTCGGTGGACGAATAGAACAGAAGAAGGTCCTGTATTGCGTCCTTATGCGCGCCGTAATCGGAAATCACGCCGTATTTGAGCTGGAGCCCGAAATTCTTAAAGAATTTTTCGTATTCCTCTCGCTCGTCCTTTAGCATTTTTTCAAGCTCGGCGCGTATCTTTTTCTCAAGGTTGGCGGCGATGGTGCGAAGCTGGCGGTCGTGCTGGAGCATCTCGCGCGAGATGTTCAGCGACAGGTCGGGCGAGTCGACGATGCCGCGCACAAAGCGGAAATAATCCGGCAGCAGGTCGGCGCACTTGTCCATGATGAGCACGCCGCCGGAATAGAGCTGGAGCCCCTTTTCAAAGTCCTTGGTGTAAAAGTCATAGGGAGTTTTTGACGGTATGAAAAGCAGCGCCTTGTAGGTGACGTTGCCCTCGACCGAGACGGGTATCACGCGCTGCGGAGCGGAGTAGTCGAAGAATTTTTCCTGATAGAACTTGTCGTATTCCTCTTTGGCAACGTCCTTTTTCGGACGCTGCCAGAGCGGTATCATGCTGTTGAGCGTCTCGAGCTCCTTCACGTCCTCAAACTCGGGTTTGTCGTCTGGCGAGCCCTCCTTGCGCTTGTGCGAGGTCGTCATCATCTGTATCGGCCAGCGGATGTAATCCGAGTATTTGCGCACGAGCCCCTTGATGCGGTATTCGTCGAGGAACTCGCCGTACTTCTCGTCGTCGGCGTCGGGGCGGACGTGCATGATGACGTCGGTGCCGCACTTTTCCCTCTCGCACTCGCGCACGGTGTAGCCGTCCGCGCCCGAGGACTGCCACATATAGGCGGTGTCCTCGCCGTATTTTTTCGTCACGACGGTTATCGAGTCCGCGACCATGAACGCGGAGTAGAATCCGACTCCGAACTGCCCGATAATGTCGGTCTTGCCATCGCTGTCGCCCTTTTCGTCCATCTCCTGACGGAACTTGTAGGAGCCGGAGGAGGCGATCACTCCGAGATTGCTTTCAAGGTCTTCCTTGTTCATGCCGATGCCGTTGTCGGAGACGGTTATAAGTCGCGCGTCCTTGTCCAGCGCGATGTTGATTTTGAAATCCCCGCGGCTTATACCGACCTTGTCGTCGGTGAGCGAGAGATAGCACAGCTTGTCGATGGCGTCGCTGGCGTTGGAGATTATCTCGCGCAGGAAAATTTCCTTGTGCGTGTAGATAGAATTTATCATCAGGTCAAGCAGACGCTTTGATTCGGCTTTGAATTGCTTTTTTGGCATAAATTAAGTCTTCTCCTTTGCGATAATATTGACTTCTTGACAGAGAAGTCGAATGGTGATACGCTTAAAAATTAGTATAAATCATGCTCTTGCAAAATGCAAGACCGCCGGAGGTCGGGAGCAAGTGACCCGTATTAAAGAGCATGAAAGCGCCGCGTAAGCGCGCGGATGTAATACGCCTGGAGGAAACGTATGAACTTTTTTCAAAAATTTATGAACGGGCGCTACGGCAGCGACCAGCTCAATTTTGTCTTGCTGATAGTCTATATTGTCGTGTGCATTATAGCCAGCGCTTTGCGTCTTAACTGGCTGAACATCGCGGCTTTCGCGATTGTGGCGCTGGTGATATTCCGCATGTTTTCCCGCAATATATATAAGCGGCAGAACGAGAACGCGAAATTCCTCCAGATAATCTGGGAGATAAAGAACGGCTCACGCGGTGGCACGGCGAGCCGTACCGCGAAAAAGGATGCCAGACGCTTCGAGCGCGACGGGAAAAAAACCATGCGCGCGGACAGGGAGCATAAATATTTCAAATGCAAAAACTGCGGAGCAATATCCCGCGTGCCGCGCGGCAAGGGCAAGATCGAGATAACCTGTCCGAAGTGCGGCAACAAAATAATTGGAAAAAGCTGAATGCCCCCTGAAAAGCCGGAGCTTTATTTTGCCGCGCCGGCGGTGAAACTCAGCTTGGGTTTTGAAAAAATATCGGCCGCCGCAAAGCGTTCCTTTGCGGCGGCTGTTTTGACTGACACGAAAGGAATTTACAAAATATGGAAACCATTCCGCGCATACTTGCAAAGGAGCTTTCACAGAGCGAAAAAAATGTCGAAAACGTAATAAAACTGCTGGACGAGGGCAATACGATACCCTTCATCGCCCGCTACCGCAAGGAGCTTCACGGCGGCATGGACGATACTTCGCTGCGCGCTCTCGGCGAGCGGCTGACATATCTTCGCAATCTTGAGACCCGCCGCGGTGAAATAAAAAACGCCGTCGAATCCCAGGGCAAGCTGACCGAAGAGCTTTCCGCCGCCATTGACGAGGCGAAAACGCTCGCCGAGGTCGAGGACCTTTACCGCCCATATAAACAAAAGCGCCGCACCCGCGCGACCATCGCGCGCGAAAAGGGGCTGGCGCCTCTGGCGGAGCGCATCATGGAACATAACGCTTCGGATTCGCCGGAAGCTCTCGCCGCCGAGTATGTCGACGCGGAAAAGGGCGTGGAGACCGTATCTGACGCGCTTGAGGGCGCGTCGGATATAATCGCAGAGACCGTTTCGGACGACGCCGCCATACGCCGGGAGCTTCGCTTCCTGCTGCTTCGCCGGGGCGGGCTCCGCAGCGAAAAGACAAAGGATGAGGACAGCGTTTACAGGATATATTACGACTTCACCGCCGCGCTGCCGAGACTTCAGGGGCATCAGATACTCGCTGTTGACAGGGGCGAGAAGGAGGGCTTTTTGTCCGTTTCCGTCGTTATCGACCGCGCGGAAGCCCTCGGCGTCGTGTTCGCCATGAGCGTGCGCGGAGATTCGCCCACGTCGCGATTTGTGCGCGCCGCCGCCGAGGACTCCTATGACCGCCTGCTTTTCCCCTCTATGGAGCGCGAGATAAGGAACATTCTCACCGAGCGCGCCGACGACGGAGCGATAAAAATGTTCGCGCTCAACCTTAAGCCTCTGCTGATGCAGCCTCCTGTAAAGTGCAGGGTGACAATGGGTCTCGACCCGGGCTATCGCAACGGCTGCAAGGTCGCCGTAGTGGATGGAACGGGCAAGGTGCTCGACACCGCGGTCGTCTATCCGACCTTCGGCGAAAAACAAAAGCGCGAGGCCATAGACCGCCTCGAAGCCCTCGTGAAAAAGCACGGCGTTGAGCACATCGCCATAGGCAACGGCACCGCCTCCCGCGAGACCGAGCAGATGGCGGTCGAGATGATACACGAGGTCGGCGGATTGTCGTACATGATGGTGAACGAAGCCGGCGCGTCGGTGTATTCGGCATCCCAGCTCGCGGCGGAGGAGTTTCCGCAGTACGACGTGAACCTGCGTTCGGCGGTGTCGATAGCCCGCCGGCTCCAAGATCCGCTGGCTGAGCTTGTGAAGATAGATCCGCAGGCCATCGGCGTCGGGCAGTACCAGCACGACATGCCGCAGAAGCGCCTTTCCGAGACGCTGAACGGCGTCGTCGACGACTGCGTGAACGCGGTCGGCGTGGACGTGAACACGGCCTCGCCGTCGCTGCTGGGACATGTCGCCGGGCTCAATTCGACCACAGCGAAAAATGTCGTGAAATACCGCGAGGAAAATGGCGCATTCACTTCGCGCCGGCAGCTTTTGAAGGTCGGAAAACTCGGCCCAAAGGCGTTCGAGCAATGCGCGGGCTTCCTCCGAGTGCCGGAAAGCAAGTCGGTGCTGGACAATACCGCCGTTCACCCGGAGTCCTACGCGGCCGCTGAAAAGCTGCTCGGGCTCTGCGGCTATATGCTGCAGGATGCGGCGGAGGGGAAGATAGCGGAACTTCCGAAGCGCGTGGAGACTTTCGGAAAAACCGCTGCGGCGGAGCAATGCGGCATAGGCGTGCCGACGCTTGAAGACTTGATACGTGAGCTTATGAAGCCCGGGCGCGACGTGCGCGACGAGCTTCCAAAGCCCGTGCTGCGGACGGACGTGCTTGATATAAAGGACCTGAAGCCCGGGATGGAGCTGACGGGTACGGTGCGAAACGTCATAGATTTCGGCGCGTTCGTTGATATAGGCGTGCATCAGGACGGACTTGTCCACGTTTCGCAGATAGCCGACAGATATATAAAACACCCGTCCGAGGTCGTTTCGGTCGGCGACATTGTAAAGGTCGTCGTGCTCGAAGTCGATGAAAAAAAGAAGCGCATCTCGCTTTCGATGAAGCAGGCCGGAAAATAACGAACAGCTGCGGTAATAATAATGCAGGGGGACGGTGCCCTCAACCTTCCGCGGCCGGTCGCTGAATTTTTCGGCTCAGCCGATTCGGAAAAACCCTCTTTCAAACCAAAAACCGTTGTGTTATACTCGAATCACAGGCGAACAGCCTCAAAAAACGTACGAAAGGAGAAAAGCTGATGAAGGGGATTGTAATATGCGCGGCGATAGCGTGCCTGCTTGTAGCGGCGTGCGCTCAGGTCGTAATGTGCGCGGGAGTCATAGCCGATAATCACGCTCAGAAGTAAAAATGGACGAACAGACCGCCGCGCTCGTCGCGGCAATGACGGAGTACGACCGCGGCGACGCAAAGCGCATACAGCATTTCATAAAAGTACACGACCTCGCGGCGGTCATAGGCCGGAGCGAGGGACTGGACGATGAGACGCTTTTCGTCCTTGAGACCGCGGCCGTGCTCCACGATATCGGAATACACATAAGCGAGGAAAAATACGGAAGCTCCGGCGGAAAGTATCAGGAGATAGAGGGCCCCGCCGAGGCTGATAAGCTTATGAAGGCGGTCGGCGGCTACACGCCGGAGCAGATAGAACGCGTAAAATATCTCATCGCGCACCATCACACCTATACGGACATCGTGGGGCTAGATTACCAGATTCTGGTAGAGGCGGATTTTCTCGTCAATCTCTTTGAAGACTCGGCGAAGCACAGCACCGCGATAAGCGTGCGGGACAAAATATTCAAAACCGAGACCGGACTAAAGCTCCTTTCCGATATGTTCGGGCTCTGAGGTTTCTTGAGGGGCGATGCGCATGACGCACGACGAAATACTTGATTCCGCGGCGCGCATAGGCCGCGCGATGCTCGAATCCGGGGCGGAGATATACCGTGTTGAGGACTCGCTCTCGCGCATAATAAACGCCTACGGTATCGGACGCGGAGAGGTTTTTGCGATTCCCAATTATATTCATATCAACCTCTGCGGCGCGGACGGCGTGTCGCATACGCGCATGACCCGCGCGTCGACTACAAAGGCGACGGATATGCAGCGGCTTAACGCGCTTAACACGCTCTGCCGCCGCATCTGCGACGAAAAACCGACGGCAGCTGAAATACGCGGCGAGCTTGAGAAAATAGACTCTCTCCCGAAGTACGCGCTCTGGGCGCAGATGCTGGCGACGGCGGTCGGTTCCGGAGCATTCAGCGCATTTTTCGGCGGAAGTCTTAACGACGCGCTCTGTGCCGCGTTCTGCGGACTTGTTCTTGGCGCGCTTCTTTACTACATGGGAAGCCGCGACACGAACCTGTTTTTCAAAAGCATCGTGGGCAGCGCGCTGGCCGCGCTCATCGCCGTTATCGAAACTCGGCTCGGCCTCGGCAGCAATATAGACATGATAATTATCGGCACATTGATGTGTCTCGTCCCCGGGATAATGATAACGAACTTCATGCGGGACATCATCACGGGCGATTGGGTCGCCGGAGTAACCAAGCTGACGGAGGCGCTGCTCATCGCCGCCGGAATAGCGCTTGGCGCGGGCATTGTGCTCTACGCCGCGCAGGCACTTTAAGAAGGGGGGGGGACGGGATATGATTGCTTCTTATTTTCTCCCGTGCCTGTGGGCATTTCTCGGCTGCGTCGGCTTCGCCGTTATCTACAACACACGCGACTTGCAGATAATATGGGACGCGCTCGGCGGCGCACTGGGCTGGTTTTTCTATCTTATACTGCTTTATTTGTCCGGAAGCGACCTGATAGCCAGCTTCGCGGGAGCCGTAGCCGTCGGAGTCTTTTCAGAGATTATGGCGCGTGTTATGCGGCGTACCGTGACGAGTTTCCTGCTTATCGGCATTTTCCCGATGGTTCCGGGCGCCGGCATATATTATACCATGCGCTACTGCGTCCTCGGCGATACGGCGAACTTCATCGCCACCGGCGTGCATACGCTCGGCGTTGCGGGCGCGCTCGCAATAGGAATATTTGTCGTCGCGTCCACATGGAGACTTATCCGCGCAGGGAAAAGAAAACTGCCCGTGAATCTCAGACGATAAAAAAACTCCGGAGCCTCGGCTCCGGAGTTTTTTATTTCAGCTGTTGGGCAGTATCGTTATTTCGCCCGCGAGATTTTTCTCAAAATACGCGCCGGCTGCTTTCGGATCGTCCGTCTGACCGAGCACCCACATGAGCTTAGTGACTGCGGCCTCCGTAGTCATATCGTAGCTTTGTATGACGCCCTGCTCGAGCACCCGCTTCCCGACCTCGTACAGCGTGAAATCGCTCGGCTCGTACAGGCATTGGCTGCACGCGACGACCGTTATCCCATGCCGGACGGCATTGTGAAGCTTTGAGATAAGGTCGCGCCTGATGAACTGCACGCCGCCGGCTCCGAAAGCCTCGATAACTATTCCGCGGTAGTGCATCTTGAGCAGCATATCGAATATTTCGGGGTTCACGCCTGGAGTCAGCTTCATAAGGAACACGTCGCGGCACAGATCTTTTTCAAGCCGAAAATCTTTTGAAGATGGCTGGATGAGCGCGTCGTTTATGCTGAGGCCGCGCGCGTTCACGGTCCCGACATAGCCGCAGTTGACGCTTTCAAACGCTGCAAAATCGGTGGTGCGGGTTTTTACCGCGCGCGTGCCGAGCATGACGCGCCTGTCGAAGGCGAGAAAGACGCCGCCGCGCCCGCTTGCGGCCATGGCGAAAGCAAGCCCCATATTGTCGCGCGCATCCGTCAGCGGATGCGTTATCGGGAGCTGCGCCCCCGTCAGCACGACCGGTATGGGTATACCCTGAAGCATAAAGCTGAGCATGGACGCGGTGAAAGCCATCGTGTCCGTACCGTGCGTTATTACTATTCCGTCAAAATCGTTGCGTGCGGAATAGACCTGCTCGGCAATAAACTGCCATTCCTCGGGCTGCATATTCGACGAATCGAGGTGCAGTATGTCGCGCACGGTCACGCTGAAGCCGTCGACCATGTTGCCGAGAAATCCGGCCAGCGCGCTGCCCGAGATAGTTGGAGCCAGCCCCCCGGCTGTGTTGCCAGAGGCTATCGTCCCGCCGGTGGTAAGAAGCAGGATACTTTTTTTCATATGCCAAACACTACTTCCATAAGTTTCCATTTATCAGACTTTGGAGCAAGCCGCGCGCCGACTGCGGGCGATATGCTCCCGCTGTTTTCTGTTATGCGTGCGGCTTTACACCGCCGTATTTTCTTTTCCCGCATCGCGCATTTTCTTCCTTGCGTTGGCGAGCATGAGCTTGATGCGGTTTTCCTGATTTATCTTTGTCGCGCTCGGGTCGTAGTCGATGGCGACGATGTTGGAGTCGGGATAATCGTCCTTGAGACGGCGTATCATGCCCTTGCCGACGACGTGGTTTGGCAGGCAGCCAAACGGCTGGGTGCAGACGATGTTGCTCGTTCCGCTGTGTATGAGTTCGAGCATCTCTGCTGTCAGGAGCCAGCCCTCGCCCATCTTGTTTCCGTCGCCAAGATAACCCTTGACGCCCTCGTGCAGTTCTTCAAATCGTCCGGGAGCGCGGAAACTGGATTTTTTGAGCACATCTATCATCGCGTCGTCGCACTTGACAACGTAGTCCATGAGCAGCTTGCAGGCTATCAGCTTTATCAGGCTGCCGCCGTAGAGCTTAATGTCGGATATGCGGTTGTATATCTTGAAGATGATGAAGTCGGTGAGACCTGGTACGATTGGCTCACAGTCCTCGGAGAGCAAAAATTCCTCAAGGTAGTTGTTGCCAAGCGGCGAGAACTTGACGTATATCTCGCCGACGATGCCAACGCTCACCTTGGGCGTGATGTTTCGGGGAATGGTATCGAAGTCTGCGACTATCTTTTCAAAGTTTTCCTTTGCGCCCTTGTAGTTCATGCCCTTGCCGCGCTGTATGCCATCGAGCAGTATCTGCTCCCATTTCTGCACCATTGCGTCTGTTTTGCCCTTTTCAAGCTCATAGGGACGGCACTGGTTCGCGACGTTCATTATAATGTCGCCGTATATCATGGAGTAGACCGACTGGCGAATCATGGACAGTCCAAAGGAAAATCCGGGATTCTTCTCAAGTCCGGAGAGGTTGACTGAAACGACCGGTATGTATTCCATGCCCGCCTTTTTAAGCGCCTTGCGGAGCAGATGAATATAATTGGAGGCGCGGCAACCGCCGCCGGTCTGCGTTATGAGCAGTCCGACCTTGTGCGGGTCGTAGCCCCCGGTCTTGACTGCGTCTATGAGCTGGCCGATGACGAGCAACGCGGGGTAGCAGGTGTCGTTGTGGACATACTTAAGCCCCTCGTCCACTATTCGGTGCGAGCGAGTTGTCAGCATATCTACGTGATAGCCGTGCGCCTGAAGGCAGCGTGCGAGCATCGAAAAATGTATGGGCAGCATCTGCGGCATGAGAAGGGTATACTCTCTCTTCATCTCCTTTGTGAAGAGCAGCCGCCCGTTTTTGTCGTATTTGAGTTCCGCCATTTATTCTTACATCCTTTCGCGGGGAATAGGGAAAAACAGAGCCTCGATTGAGTTCCGCCTTGGAAGAGGCAAAATAAAATCAAATTAATTTTTGCGGCGCGCACGCCGCCTGGAAAATGCTTCTCAGCCCGCCGCGGCTTTCAACAAAAGATTAAAGCTCCCAGGGCTTTTTTGCGCTTGTCGGAGCGGCTTCCTTGGATTCCTTGCCGGCCTTCTTTTTTTCGGCGGCGCATTTATCGCGCTCGTTGAGAGCGGCGATAAGGCTTCTTATCCTTATGCGCACCGCGCCGAGGTTGGTTATCTCGTCTATCTTGAGCTGGGTGTAGAGCTTTCCGTGCGATTCAAGTATCTCGCGCATCTCGTCGCCGGTTATGGCGTCGGTGCCGCAGCCGAAAGATACGAGCTGGATAAGTTCCATGTCGGAGTTCTGGCACACATAGCGCGCGGCGTTGTACATGCGCGCCTGATAAGTCCACTGGTTGAGCACGGTGCGCGGTTGCTTGTGCAGTCTCGTCGCTACCGCGTCCTCTGTTATGACCGCGAAGCCGTATTCCGCGCAGAGCTCGTTGATGCCGTGGTTTATCTCCGGATCTACGTGGTAAGGTCGCCCGCAGAGCACGAGTATGCGCTTGTGTTCGGCGCGCGCATTGTCTATGATGCGCTGGCCGTTTTCCATCACGCTCTTGCGGTAGCGGTCGTAGGCCTTGTAGGCGCAGTCGACCGCAAGGCTTGTATTCGCGGTGGGGACGTCGAAATTGTCTTTGAGAAACTTTTGAATACGCCGCTTAAAGGGCGTGGGCTTGTGCAGTCCGAAATAGGGATTAAAGTATTTGACGTCGCGCAGCTTCGGAATATTTGCTCCGAGCAGCTCGGGATAATAGGCGACGACGGGGCAGTTGTAGTTGTTGTCGCTTATCTTCTCGTCGAAGTTATAGGGCATGCAGGGGTAGAAGATAAAATCGACGTTTTTGTCTATCAGCGACATTATGTGTCCATGCGCCAGCTTCGCGGGATAGCAGACGGTGTCCGAAGGTATGGTGCGCTGTCCCTTGATGTAGAGCGAGTGAGACGACTCGTCCGAAAGGACTACCTCGAAGTTGAGCGTTGTGAACAGCATAAACCAGAACGGCAGGGTATCGTACATATTGAGCACGAGCGGGATGCCGACCTTTCCGCAAAGACCCACCCCGTGTCCGTTGCCCTCCATGTTGCGCAGGGCTCTGTATTTCATGGCGTACATATCCGGGTGCTCGCTCTTGTCGCCGCCGAGCGGGCGCGAGCAGCGGTTTCCGGAGATATAGGTACGCCCGCCGCTGAATTTGTTTATCGTCAACGAGCAGTGGTTGGTGCAGAGATGGCAGGTGCTTGGTGTTGCGGTGTGAGTAAAGCTGTCGAGGTCGCTTCTCGCAAGCGTAGTTGAGACGGAAATGTCGGCGTCCTTCGCGGCGAGCGCGGCGCCGAAGGCACCCATGAGCCCGGCGATAACCGGGCGGATAACGTCGCGGCCGAGCTCGAGCTCGAAGCTGCGCAGCACGGCGTCGTTCAGGAACGTGCCGCCCTGAACAACAATATTTTTTCCAAGGTCGTCCGCGTTCGCGGCGCGGATTACCTTGTATATTGCGTTTTTGACGATGGAGATGGAGAGCCCGGCGGAGATTGCCTCGACAGGTGCGCCGTCCTTTTGCGCCTGCTTGACGGAAGAGTTCATGAACACCGTGCATCGCGAACCGAGATTGACGGGCGCTGCGGCGAACAGTCCAAGCTTTGAAAAATCCGCTATCGAGTAGCCGAGCGCCTTGGCAAAGGTCTCTATGAAGCTGCCGCAGCCCGAGGAGCAGGCCTCGTTCAGCATGATGGAGTCGACCGCGCCGTTGCGTATCTTGAAGCACTTCATGTCCTGGCCGCCGATGTCGATAATAAAATCGACGTCCGGGTCGAAGTAGCGCGCGGCGTGGAAATGCGCCATTGTCTCGACAATGCCGATGTCGCAGCGGAAAGCGTTTTTAATAAGGTCTTCGCCATAGCCCGTGACTGCGCTTCCGGCTATCGTGATGCGGCTGCCGCACAAGTCGTATATTTTTTTTAGCTGCTCGAGCACGATGGATACCGGGTTTCCAAGATTGCTGCCGTAATAGGTGTAGAGGATTCCGCAGCTCTCGGATATGAGCACGACCTTCGTGGTCGTGCTTCCCGCGTCGATGCCGAGCCACGCCTTGCCGGAGTATGAATTTATGTCCTGGCGCGGCAGATCGCGCGCGTTGTGCCTTGCGCGGAACGCGTCGTATTCCTCCTGCGACGCAAACAGCGGTGGAAGGGTGTCCACGCTCTGGTTTGTGTCGGCGGCTTTTTCAAGGCGCGACAGCATATCGCCGAAATCAACGCTTTTGTAGTCACTTGCGCACAGGGCCGCGCCGATGGCGGCGAAGCAGTCTCCGTCCTTGGGGAATATGGCGTGCTCGGAGTCGAGCTGAAGCGTTTCGGTAAAGCGGTCGCGCAGCCCCTGAAGGAAGTGCAGCGGTCCGCCAAGGAATACTATTTTTCCCGTGAGTTCGCGTCCCTGCGTCAGACCGGAGATGGTCTGGTCGACGACCGCCTGGAAAATGGACGCGGCAACATCTTCCTTGCGTCCGCCCTGATTGAGTATGGGCTGGATGTCGCTCTTTGCGAAGACTCCGCAGCGCGAGGCTATCGGATAGATTTTCGTATGCTGGAGGCTGAGACGGTCAAGCTCGTCTACGCTGACGTCAAGCAGCGTAGCCATCTGATCTATGAACGCGCCGGTTCCGCCCGCGCAGGAACCGTTCATGCGCTCTTCTAGGCTGCCGCCGAAAAAGATTATCTTTGCGTCCTCGCCGCCGAGCTCTATGACCGCGTCCGTACCGGGGATGAACGTGTTGACCGCTTCGGCGGTCGCATAGACCTCCTGGGTGAAGTCGATGCCGCTGGCCTTGGCGAGGCCCAGGCCGGCCGAGCCGGTTATAAGCACGCGCACCTGCTTTCCGAGGAAATCCTTTTCAATTGAGCGGAGAATCTCGCAGGTCTTCTCGCGCACCTTTGAGAAATGCCGCTCGTAGGAGCGGAACAGCAAATTGTTGTTTTCATCGAGCACGACGACCTTGACGGTCATGGAGCCGATATCTATGCCAATTTTAAGATCCATTGAGCCTGTCACCTTTTCAAACATATAAATGTATATCGCATTAATGATAACGCAAAACGCCAACCAATACAAGAGAAAAAAGAACGGGAAGTTTTGCCGCGAACGTCAAAACCCCCCGTTTTTATACAATAATGTTATTGTGTTACATCAGCTTCACGGTGTGGTACACCGCGAGCACGAAAAGCAGTATGACGACTACCCATATAAGATACATCGCCGCCGCCGCTGTTGCTATTGCAATAGCAACACTCGCCGCGCAGACGGCCAGTGTGCCGAACTGTATGCGGTAGTTTGTTTTTGATGAAAAAGCGCGGTGTTTGTTATTTCCGCGTCCGATGAGTCCGTCGTGTTTAGAGGCATAAGCCGTGATTATGGCGATAACGGCTAAAACGACGAGCGCGAATACCGCGATGCCGACGGAAAACGGCTGCCATGAATCGCCTATTGCCTTGTGGCAGAGCCACAGCGCGGCTATCGCGATGCCCGAGGCCGCGGCGCTGATGAAGAACTCATGCTGATAGAGATAGTAAACGAAGCCGTAGAGCGTCAGTACGGGGATGACGGCGCACATGACGACGGTTCCCTGCGGATAAACTAGGAGTATGACGCGGCTCGACAGAGCCATGATTATGCCGAGCCATGCGAGCAGCACGCCGAAGCTGCGAAGTTTTGGAGATGTTTTTTTCGAGAATGTGAGTATAAGTCCGATTACGGCGGCGACAGCGGATATGTAGCTTGTCCAGCGGATGGCGACGAGCCATGCGAGCATCGTGTCGGTACCGCTTTGAACGAAGAAGCGGTAGCAGAGAAGAGCATATATTTCCGCCAGAGCGCCTACCACGAATATACCGAGAACCTTGTTAAGGATTTCGTTTTCCTTATTTTCTCTTGTAGTCCTTTTCCTGGTAATCCGCTGGTTTCTGGTCTGTTTTGTCATCTGTTTCAACCTCCGGGCAATTTGACAGTGGAAGAGCGACGCCATTTTGCGGCGTACAGAAAGATATTAGCAGATTCGGACGCCTTTTGCAAGTTGTTTTGCTTTTGCGCAGGGAGGCCGCCGGGAGCGGCTGTCGTTAAATTTGTTGTTCGCCGGGTAAAAATATGTTATGCTGTACAATATCTGATATTTATAATTATTCCGAAAGGTACCAGCAGATGAAAAGACTTATCGCGATAACGATTATCACCGCCTTATTGCTTACAGGCTGCGGCTCCGTTGGAGAGTCGTCGGCTTCCGACGAAAAAGAGACGACCATATATTCGATGGATACGGTCATGAATATAAAAGCCTACGGCTCCGGAGCTTCCGCTGCGCTTGCCGCGGCTTCGGACGAGATAAACCGGCTCGATAAACTTCTCTCGCGTCAGGATGAAAACAGTCCGATAACCGCGCTGAACCGCGCTGCGTCAGATGATTCCGTTCCGAACTCCGTGGACGTGGGCGACGAGATCTGCCTCGTTCTGGACGAGGCCAGGGAATACAATTCGGCTACCGGCGGCGCGTTCGACGTTACGGTAGCGCCGATAATGGACCTCTGGGATTTTACGGGCGACGATCCGCGCGTTCCCGCGCAGAGCGAGATAGACGCGCTGCTCCCGCGTGTGGACGCGTCGAAAATAGAGTGCTCCGACGGAATGGCGTCGCTTGGAGACGGCCAGGCCGTCGACCTCGGCGGCATAGCGAAGGGTTACGCCTCCGACCGTCTCGCGGCGATTTGGGACGAACTTGATATAAAATCCGCGATAGCGAGTCTCGGCGGCAACGTGTACGCCCGTGGGACTAAGACAGACGGTTCGCTCTGGCGCGTCGCGGTCAAAGATCCGGAAGACCCGGACAACTCCGTCATAGGCATACTCTCGTGTGCCGACAGCTATGTCATTACCTCGGGGGGCTATCAGAGGTATTTCGAACAGGACGGCGTGCGGTATCATCATATCCTTGACCCGAAGACCGGATACAGCGCCGAGAGCGGCCTGACCTCCGTCACCATCATTGCTTCCTCGACGGTCGACGGTAACGGCGCCATGTGCGATGCGCTTTCGACGGCGCTTTTCGTCATGGGCGAGGATAAGGCGGTCGATTTCTGGCGCTCGGGCAAATACGATTTTGACATGATACTCGTCACCGACGACGGCCGCATACTTGTCACCGACGGAATATCAGGCAACTTTGATACATCGGAGGCTCAGGGCAAATATGAAGTCTCGACCCTTGAAAAATAAAGAACTCACGCTCCGTCCCCGCGGCTGGGATGCGATAGTCGTCGCGGCCGTGCTGCTGGCGGCTCTGCTGACCGGCGCGTGTATTTTCGGCAAGGCGTCGGACAAGAGCCTTGACTGCGTGATCAGCGTGGACGGGAAGGAATATACGCGCGTCGCGCTCGCGGACGTGCCCGAGAGCGGAGAGACTATTACCGTGGGCCACGGATACAGTGTGACTATAGAGATAACGCCGGACGCGGTCTGGGTGGCCTCAGCTACCTGCCCCGATCAGTACTGTGTCCGTACGGGAAAGATAAGCACGGCCGGGCGCAGCATAGTGTGCCTCCCGTCGCGCGTGGTCGTGGAGCTTGAAGCTTCCGAAGGGCAGACTGATTTCGATATAGTATCGGGTTGACTGTATGAAGGACCGGCGGCCTTTCCGTCAAAGAGGCCGAGGCAGGCCGGGAAGAATTTTGCCTGCGCGCAAATCGCGGGCAAAAATGATTTTATCTTATTCCGACGCTCCGGCGGCGGAACTTTACGAGGTATTAACAGGCGGTAATTGAGATATGAAGAGATACGACACGCAAACTCTCGCGCTGTGCGCCGTGCTCACGGCGCTGGCGCTTGCACTTTCATACATGGAAGGGATGATCCCCATCCCGGTGCCGCTTCCGGGCTTTAAGCTTGGCCTTGCGAACATCGTAACGCTTTTTGCGCTCGACTTTCTCGGAGCCGCCCCGGCGTTTATCATACTTATCGCGCGCTGCGTTCTCGGCGCCCTTTTCGCTGGCAACGCCTCCGCGCTAATCTTCTCGCTTATAGGCGGAGTGCTCGCGCTGGCGGTCATGGCGCTCCTTCGCCGCACCCGCCTCCTTTCGGTCTACGGGGTTTCGATAGGCGGCGCCGCCGCGCATAATTTAGGACAGGTTTTTGCCGCGATGATAACGCTCGGAACGGCTGCGCCGCTTGCGTATCTTCCGGCTCTGCTCATAGTCGCGCTGTTCACCGGAGCGCTGACGGGCTTTATAACGTCGCTGCTTTTCCGTGCAATGCGGAATACAAAAATGAGACCAAAACAAAAGGGGCTGTCATAAATGGAATTTCCGGATTTTACAAAAAAGGACAAGCGGGATGAGATAATCGCGCGTCAGCTCGACGTTATCCGCACCATGACCGAAAACAGCATCAACAGGATGTCGAACGATTTCTGGGGTACGCCGTTTGCGAATATATTGCCGAAAAAGCCGGAGACGCCGGCCGCGCCCGAAGAACAGGGAAGCGGACAGCCCGAGACCGACGCGCCTGCGGCTACGTCGAGCGGAGAGCCCAAGGAGGCCGAGCCAAAGGCCGAGGAGCTTCCGAAGGAGAATATCGACGATCTGAAGGCGGAGCTCAACGGATATATCGGCCTTTCGAGCATAAAAAAAGAGGTAAACAGCCTTATCAATATGGTCACCATCTACCAAAAGCGCAGGGAGAACGACCTGCCGTGCACGGATATGTCTCTGCACATGGTATTTTCGGGCAACCCCGGCACCGGAAAGACGACCGTCGCCCGCATGATGGCCCGCATATACCACAGCCTTGATATACTTTCAAAGGGGCATCTTGTCGAGGTGGACAGGAGCGGGCTTGTCGCGGGCTACGTCGGACAGACTGCCATCAAGACGCAGAAAGTCATAGAAAAATCCCTCGGCGGCGTGCTGTTCATCGACGAGGCGTACGCGCTCAACGGCCATACCGAAAACGATTTCGGTCTCGAGGCTGTGGATACCATCCTCAAGGCGATGGAGGACCACAGAGACGACCTCGTCGTCATAGTCGCCGGCTACGATGGTCTTATGGACGATTTCATACATTCGAATCCCGGGCTTGAATCGCGCTTCAACAGATACCTGCATTTCGACGATTACAATATCGAAGAGATGATGAGAATATTCATGCAGCAGTGTGAAAAGGGCTGCTATGAGCTCGACGAGGAGGCCCGGAAAGCGGCGCAGATGCTCATTGCCGAGAAGAATACGAATTCGATATCCTTCGGCAACGCCCGCGGCGTCCGCAATATTTTTGAAAAGGTCCTGACGGCGCAGAACAACCGCCTGGCGGGTATGGAAAATATTACCAGAGAAGACCTGATGAAGATCGTTTCCTCTGATATAGAGGCCGCCGGAAAGGATTACGACGAGGAAAAGGAGAAGGAAGCGAAAGATGGAAAATGAAGTCCTGAAAAACATAGCTTCTCGCCGCAGCTGCCGCGTTTTTGCCGGAGAGCCCGTCGACAGGGAGACGCTCTCCCGCGTGATTGAGGCCGGAACATGGGCGCCCAGCGGGCATAATAATCAGACGTGGACGTTCGTCGCCGTAACGTCGAAGGAAAAGCTCGAGCGCCTGCGCGTCATTTTCCGCGATGGTATGCGCGATATGGAGCTCTCGCCGGACGACTATATCGGCATGCACGACGCGAAGCGTGCGGCGCGGAAGGATGGATATAACTGCTTTTACGGCGCGCCGTGCCTCGTACTGCTCACAAACGAGCGCGGATATGTAAATTCCATGGCGGACTGTTCCTGCGCCGCTGAAAATATGCTCCTCGCGGCAGCGTCGCTCGGTCTCGGCTCGTGCTGGATAAACATACCGCACTGGCTCGACGGATACGCTCCGCTGCGCGTGTATCTCGCTGAAGAATGCGGCATAGGCGCCGACCGCGAGATATGTCTTTCCGTGGCGCTTGGAAAGCCCGGAGGCAGAGCCGTTCCGGCTCCCGTCCGCAAAAGCGGAACCGTGTTTTATATCGACTGACAGGCAAAGAGGTATCGTAAAAAAGCGTCCCCGTTCCGTATGGAACGGGGACGCTTTGACGTCCGGGAATATCCGGGAATTACTTTATATACCTGACTCTAAGCACGCCGTCGACCGACGTAAGCTCTTTTCTGACGGTGTCGGGAATCTCGGTGTCGATGTCAAACACGGAATACGCGTACTTGTCGCGCGACTTGTTCGTCATGTTCTCGATGTTGACGCCGCCCTTTGTGAATATGGGCATGAGGGTAGTAAGCATGCCGGGGGTATTGCGGTGAACGATGCAGATACGCATCTTGCCGCTGCGCTCCATCGAGATGTCTGGCAGGTTGACGGAATTTTTGATGTTGCCGTTGAACAGATAATCGTCCATCTCCTCCGCCGCCATAAGCGCGCAGTTGGCCTCGCTCTCGATGGTTGTGCCGCCGAGATGCGGCGTGAGTACGACGTTCGGAGCCTTGCACAGGGGCGCTGTCGGGAAGTCGCAGATATATCGCGCGACCTTGCCGCTCTCAAGAGCTGCGATGATATCGTTTTCACTGACGACCTCGCCCCGGGCGTAGTTGATGATGCGCACGCCGTTTTTCATGGAGGATATCGTCTTCTCGCATATCATATTGCGGGTCTCGCTCGTCAGGGGAGTGTGGATGGTGACGTAGTCGCACTTTTTGAGCATCGCCTCCAGCGAATCAAAGCGCTTGACGTGGCGTGAGACCTTCCACGCGGCGCTGACTGTCAGATACGGGTCGTAGCCGTAGACTGTCATGCCTAGGTCGAGCGCGATGTTGGCTACGAGGGCGCCGACGTTGCCGGTGCCGATGACGCCAAGCGTCTTCTTGTAGTACTCTGGCCCCGCGAACTGCTTTTTTATCTTCTCCATGGCGACCTCGACGGGCACGTTGGGGTCGTTGTAGTCGTAGGTCCAGCGCATGCCGCCGAGTATGTCGCGGGAAGCCATGCCCATGCCGAACAGGAAGAGTTCCTTGACGCCGTTGGCGTTGCCGCCAGGAGTGTTGAAAACGACTATGCCGTTTTCGCTGCAGCGGTCGAGGGGTATGGCGTTGACGCCGATGCCGGCGCGGGCAATGCAGCGCAGGGAAGGATTGAACTCATAATCGAGCATGTTTGTGGCGCGTACGAATATTGCGTCCGGGTCCTCCATATCGTCGGCGATGGAGTATTTGTCGGCCGTTAGAATGTCCCTGCAGACGGGCGAAATGTGGTTGAGAGTTTTTATCTTAAACATAGGGTTATATCCTCACTTTGTTATCTTTTTCAAATTTTCCCATAAAGGCTGCGAGCGCCTTGACGCCCTCTATGGGCATCGCGTTGTATATGGAGGCGCGCATGCCGCCTGTGAGACGGTGCCCCTTGAGATTTGAGAAGCCCGCTTCGGCGGCCTCCCTGCAGAACTTCGCGTCGAGGTCCTCGTCGCCTGTGCGGAACGTGGCGTTCATGCGGCTGCGCGAGGCTTTCTCCGCTACCGGGTGAAACATGCTGCTGCCGTCGAGAAAGTCGTAGAGCAGCTTTGCTTTTTCCGCGTTGTATTTCTCCATGCCGTCAAGCCCGCCCATCTCGTCTTTGAGCCAGTCGAGGACGAGGCCGAGGATGTAGATACAGTAGCAGGGCGGAGTGTTGTACATGGAATCGCCCTTTATCTGCACGGCGTAGTCGAGCATTACCGGCGTGAAGGGAAAAGCGTTTCCGGCGAGGTCTTTGCGTATTATGACCGCGGTGA
Organism: Oscillospiraceae bacterium; assembly: GCA_034926415.1. GTDB lineage: Bacteria > Bacillota > Clostridia > Oscillospirales > Oscillospiraceae > JAYFRC01. The sequence continues at coordinate 9,615 of JAYFRC010000006.1, read as the reverse complement.
CGCCTGCGGGAGCCATGTTTTTCTGCGCTCCGGCGTAGATAAGGCCGTATTTGGAGACGTCGACCGGCTTCGACATGATGTCGGAGGACATGTCGCATACAAGCGGCACGTCTCCGGTCTCAGGGATATAGTCCCACTCGGTGCCGAATACGGTGTTGTTCGCACAGTAATGAAAATAAGACGCGCCGCTGTCGATGGAAAGCTCGCTCTGGCGCGGGATATAAGTGTGGTTTTTGTCCTTAGAGGATGCAGCTTCGCGGCACTCGCCGTATTTGTGCGCTTCCTCGTAAGCCCTGGTGGAGAAATTTCCGGTCAGCGCGTAGTCAGCGCGGCCAGTGCGGGGCATAAGGTTCATCGGAACCATCGCAAACTGCGTAGTGGCTCCTCCCTGAAGGAACAGTATCTCGTAATTTTCGGGCACGTTCAGCATATCGCGGAACTTGCCCTTTGTACTCTGAAAGATGGAGTCGTAGACTTTAGATCGGTGACTCATCTCCATTACCGACATACCGGAACCTTCGTAATTGGTCATCTCTTTCGCGGCGCGCTCAAGCACGGAAAGCGGCAGCATCGAGGGACCAGCTGAGAAATTGTAGATGCGATTAGCAAACATCAAAGCCCAGACTCCTTTCATGAAATTTATTCCACGCGGCGTCAGCCGCGCAGAAGTTACGACATAATATGCGTCAGCCGCAGATTATGTAATAGTTATTGTATCACAGACCGGCGGCTGGATTCAACTGAAAAAACGACGATAATATGCCGGAAAAGCAAAGAAAGGACGTGCCATTTCACGTCCTTTCTGCTAATACATATAAATAAGCCGGAATATGTTTGCTCTATGAGGACGATAAATGAGGGCGGCGTGCTCACTTGATTTTCCGCAGCACCCTGACAAACCCCGTAGAATTTACGCGCAGCGGGTCGCGGTAGACCGCGACATACATTATCGACGCCATGACGCAGGAGGCGACCACGTCGGCGACCGAGTGCTGCTTGACGAACAGCGTCGAGAGCGGGATCAGGATCGTCAGCATGGGATTGATTATGCGGTAGAGCTCTGGCACATACCCGCCCGAACGGATGCGCCGCATATATGTTATCGCAAAGCACAGCGTCACGTAGACGTGCATACTGGGGAAGACGTTGCTTGGCGAATCGACGGCGTAGATTATCGAGCAGGCGAGCGCACTGATGCCGCTGCCGACGCTGCCAGGCCTTAGCGAGAGCATGGTCGGATAAAAGAAAGAGAAAATGAGGAAAGCGGCCCATCCGAAAAGTATCATCTTCGTCATCCGCACATACTCGTCATGATCCTTCGTGGAAAACCAGAAAAAGGAAAAGACGATATACGGGAACCACGCCAGATACGGCCATACGAACTGCGCCGTGAAAGGTATAGCGCGGTCTATCGACGACTGCATATAATGCATCGGGAATATATGCATGTGTTCGAGGATGAGGAACAGAGCGAGCAGCAAAAGCATGGCTCGCGCGACCTTGCCGTATTCATATTTTTTCCAGACCTGAGATATGCGTTTCAAAAATTATCACCGTAGTTTCGTAATAATAGCTGAGCCGCGCAGTCCGCCGTCAGCGCCGCCGCGGCAGGCCGCAGACCCATTGTCTCGGAAACCCCAGATTTTCGAGACATACGTCAGTTAAACTGAACGAGCTTGTTCGCCGCACGGTAAAAGAAAAAGCTCAACTTGCGCCCGGCTGAGGTGGGGAGATTGAGGGAAAAATTGACGGCGTTGCGCCGCATTTTTTTCCCCATCCTGGGATTGCTTGCGATGACGTGGTCCCACATTTCGCGGCACTGCCGCTCGGCCTTTTCTGTGCGGTTGAGCCTTGTGAACACGGTCGCTATTGCGAGCATGAACATCGCCTCGTGGTACATATAGCGCGCGAGCTTCGGGTTTTCTGCGCGTATCGCATCGATGTCGTGGGCGTCGAATATGCGCTCGGCGACCTCTATCTGGTGCGCGCAGCGCTTGATCATGATTTTTTCCGAGACCGACTGTCCCTCGCGTCCGATGAGATAATGATAAAGCCCGACGTCCATGTAATACAGCCTTTTCGTAAGCGGCAGAGGGACATAGACGAAGAGATTGTCCTCATAGAATATATGCTTCGGGAGAGCGACTCCGCTGTCGCGGAGTATCTGCGTCCTGAAGATGCAGGAGTGAAGGGTCAGATACTGGTCGAGGCGGAAATAGTGCGTCTCGTCCCAGCCGACGACGCGGTTTTCCGGGAACACGTTGTTGTAGCGTATGGCGTCGAGTATCGATTGATTCTCGTGCTCATAGACGTAGTTGCATATCATCAGGTCGACGCCGCCATCGCTCTCAAGCTCTGCGAGCCTGTCGAGCACAGTGCCGAGCGCGGCTTCGTCGAGCCAGTCGTCGCTGTCAACGACCTTGAAATACTTTCCGACCGCGTGGGCTATGCCCTGGTTTATACCCTCGCCGTGCCCGCCGTTTTCCTGATGAACAACGCGGACTATGTCGGGATATTTTTCTGCGTAGCCGTCGGCTATTTTCCCGGTATCGTCGATGGATCCGTCGTCAATGATTATTATCTCCGCCGTCTTGCCCGCTTTCAGCAGCGAATCTATGCAGACGTGCATATAGGGGGCGGAGTTGTAGCACGGAACAGTGAAGCTGATAAGTTTCATATCAGGCAAGAAATCCTTTCAGTATGCGGTCCTCCGCTTCTTCCTCGGTAAGGCCGAGGGTCTCGAGCTTCAGAAGCTGATCTCCCGCTATTTTGCCTATCGCCGCCTCGTGGATGAGCTGGGCCTCGGTGCTGTTGGCCGCTATCTCTGGGATGGAGCGTATCTTTGCCGAGCCCATGATTATCGAGTCGCACTGGACGTGGCCGAAGCACTTCGTGTTTCCGGTCATGCGCGGGTAAAAGAGCTGGGAAGAATTTCCCTTCGCGACGGAGCGCGATATGACGCGTCCCTTGGAGTCCTCGCCGTCGAGGATTATGTCCATTTCCGACGTGGCCTTCTGGTCTCCGTCGGTCATGAGCCTCTCGGTTATAACAGCCTCGGCGCCTGCGCCGCAGACAAATTTGGTGTAGCGCTTCGTGTCGTCGATGCCGCCTATCTGGGCCGTGTCCATCTGTATGGAGGCGCCCTCCTCGAGATACACTACCGTCTGGGGATTCATAATGCGCTTGCCGCGCCCTGTCCCCTCGCCGTAGTGTTTCTCACTGTAATGTACATGGGAATTTTTGCCAATATGGAAGGTGTGCACGCCGTCATGCTGGGAGAGCCGCTCGCCGCAGTTATGTATGCCGCAGCCGGCAACTATTTCGACGTCGCAGTCTTCGCCGATGTAAAAATCATTGTAAACGGTCTCGGAGAGACCCGTCTTCGTGATGATGACGGGAATGTGGCAGGCCTCGCCCTTTGTTCCGGGGCGTACTTTTACGTCGATGCCTTCCTTACCGTCAGTGCGCGGGGAAATCGTTATGTTATCGCTGTTCCCTCGCGAATCGCACATGCTGTCCTTGCGGATATTGAAAGCGCCTACGGGCTTTCCGAGCAAATCCGCTATCTTTGCCAGAAGTTCGGCGTCTACCTTGTCTATCATTTGCAGCCCGCTCCCTTCCCGTCTATGAGAGAGCATTCCCCGACGGTGTTCGCAAGTATAAGGGGAAGCTCCTCTTCTCTCGTTCCGCGCGCACGGATACTTCCGCCGGCGACGACGACTATCTCGTCGGCGAGGCCGATTATGCGCTCCTGATGCGAGATGATTATCATCGTCGAGTCCTTGGTCTCGTGGATATTTTTGAAAGTCTCGGTCAGCCGCGCGAAGCTCCAGAGGTCTATACCTGCTTCCGGCTCGTCGAATATCATCAGAGCGCTTCCGCGCGCGAGTATCGTGGCGATTTCTATGCGCTTGACCTCGCCGCCGGAAAGAGAGGGGTCAACCTCGCGCTCGAGGTAATCGTTGGCGCACAGCCCGACCTTGGTCAGGTACTGGCAGCACACGTCCTTGGGCAGATCGTCGCGTCCGGAGGCGAGACAGAGCAGGTCGCGTACGCGCAGCCCCTTGAAGCGGGGCGGCTGCTGGAAGCCGTAGCTTATGCCGAGCCTTGCGCGCTCGGTTATGCCCATATCGGTTATATCCATGCCGTTAAATATTATGCGGCCGGAGGAGGGCTTTATGAGACCCATTATTATTTTAGCGAGAGTCGTTTTTCCGCCTCCGTTGGGGCCTGTAAAAACGACCAGCCGGCGGTCTTCGATAACGAGACTTACATCGTTGAGTATTTCAAGGTCTGCTCCGTCTTCGGTGCGAACCTGATAAAAGATGTTTTTAAGTTCTAACAAGGAACCATCTCCTCTTTTGTAACAATTTATTCTACCATTTTGTGAAATTAAAAGCAATAGTTTGAAGTATAGTAACATATCTGCAACTTATACATATTATGTCATAGTAAGAGGTGATTTAACTATGACAAATGCAATAAAAGCGCCGACTGGCGCAGATTATGAGCGGTACGACAGAGTATGGCAGAGAGTTGCGCCGGATGCGTGCGGAAAGGCAGTTCAGACATTTGCGGATGAGACGGCGACGGTCGCCTCTGATGGGACGTGCTGCATGGGTGCCGGCGCGGAGGGCATGACCGGGACCATAGAAGGGTACATCGCGGACGAACTGGCAGACAGCGCGTTTTACACGGCTTTTGCGGCGAAAGCGCCCAACAATTCAAGCCGTGCGGCGATGCGTACGTTAGCCGCCGCAGAGCGCGGCCACGCGAGAAAGCTGATGGCGGCGTATTATCTGATAACCGGGAAATACTATACGCTCACTCCCACGGCCCTGGACTCGCTCCCGTCGTGGCGCGAAGGGCTGCGCCTGCGTTACCACGCCGAGACCTGCGGCGCGATGGCGTACGAGACCTCTGCGGCGGATACGACGGATATGTGCCTTAGAAAGCTGTTCGAGGAGATGTCCATAGACGAGTATTCTCACTCCGACAAGATATTGTCGCTCCTTGCGTCATTGTTCTGATTATCCCCGCCAATCACAAAAAAGATACCCGCGCGGCTCATCACCGCGCGGGGTTCGTGCTGTTTATCACTCGTCGAGCTCAATTATGACGTTGTCGGTGCCGTGCTTTCTGAATTCTTCAAGGTACTCGTCGCACAGACGGTTCATTTCCTCCATATTCGCGGCGTCTCCGTCGAGATCGCGGCGCGCCAGCTCCTCGGCCAGTATCTCGTAAAAGATATCGTCCTCATAGACCATGATGGCCTCGTGGATGCCGCCCTCGGCGAACTCGTCGGAAGGCTGGAGTTCCCCGTCGTAGACCGCGGCGAGGCGACCCATTCCATGTTTTGCGCACTCACCGAACACAAGGGTCTCGACGTCGTCGTAATCCTTTATCCTGTCGTCTCCGCGCGATGAATTGAGCACCCAGTTGCCTATATATACTAGGTCGAGCAGACGTCTGAACTGCTTTTCCGTCATATTGATTTCCATAACGAAGCCTCCTTGCCATGCGAACGTTACAGACATTGCCTGCGGTTTGCATAAGGTTATACCACATCGCGGCGCATATATCAAGCGCCCGGCGCATACGTCAGCCTGTGTTACTATTATATCAGCGCCGCCGAAGAAATTCCACAAAAACGCGGAGGCAAAATCTGCCGGAGTTTTATTCGCCCGCGGCTTCGCGCATCTGCGCGCGAACGCCGTCCTCGCCCTCGGCCATAGCCGCAAGCGTCTTTTCAAGCAGCGTGTCAAGCTCCCAGCCGAGGCGCTCCGCACCCTGAGTTATGACGTCGCGCGAGCAGCCCGCGGCAAACTTTTTGTCCTTGAATTTCTTTTTAAGGCTCTTGAGCTCCATGTCCTTTGCGCTGCCGGACGGACGCATTTTTGCCGCTGCCCAGATTATTCCGGTCAGCTCGTCCGCCGCGAACAGTACATTTTCCATTTCGCAGGAGGGCTCCACGTCGCAGCACAGCCCGAAGCCGTGGGAGCATATAGAATGTATCATGTCGCTGCCGACTCCGCCGCCACTCAGCAGCTCGGGAGCTTTTTTGCAGTGCTCATCCGGCCACATCTCAAAATCGATATCATGAAGCAGGCCGACCATGGCCCAGTAATCGGATTCGTCAGCGTGCCCTAAATCGTTTGCAAACCAGCGCATTACGCTCTCCACGGTAAGGGCATGGAGTATGTGAAACGGTTCGGAATTGTATTTTTTAAGGAGCTCAAGCGCCTCGGCGCGGCTTATCTGAGGTTTCATCGGAATCGTCCTTTCGGTTTTTTGTTGAAAATCAGTATATCACAGAGCGGTAAAATGGTAAATACCGCATGAAATTCGGACTTGTTTCATTTTGCGCATCATTGTATAATATAATGTCACATGGAAAAACAGCGTCTTGAAACGGCGCGTCGTCATATGGCGAAAAAACAAAGGAGGAGAGGCAATGGACAGACGTCCCATAGGCGTGTTTGATTCGGGCCTCGGCGGTCTGACCGCCGTGCGCGAACTGATGCACCGCCTTCCTGCCGAAGATCTTATATACTTTGGCGACACCTCGCGCGTGCCTTACGGCTCGCGCTCCCCGGAAATGATACTCAAATACGCGCGTCAGGATATGAACTTTCTGTGCGGTTTTGACCTCAAGGCCGTGCTCATTGCCTGCGGAACAGTCAGCACAACGTCGCTTGAACAGCTTCAGAGCGAGTATCCCGTACCTATAATCGGAGTAGTGGAGCCCGCGGCGAAACGCGCCGTGCGGGAGACAAGGAACAAAAAAGTCGGCCTTATCGCGACGAAAGCGTCCGTCGCTTCCGGAGCATACCAGCGCTTTATCGCCCGCGCCGATGCGGACGTAGAGGTTTTCGCGGAGGCCTGCCCGCTTTTCGTGCCGCTGGTAGAGGCGGGACGCTTCCGCCCAGGCGACCCGGTCATAGAGACCGTTGCGCGCGAATATCTTAACCCTGTGAAAAAGGCTGGGGTCGATACGCTTGTTCTCGGCTGTACGCATTACCCGCTGCTCAGCGAGGTCATCGGCAATATAATGGGCGAAAGCGTGAAGCTCATCTCATCCGGCGGCGAAGCCGCGGTAGAGCTAGCGCGTCTTCTTGAAATCAACGATGCGCTGGCGCCCGAGGACGCGGTCGGCGATATATCATATTATGTGAGCGACGCGGTCGACGGATTCGAGCAGTCCGCTGCGCTTTTTCTCCAGCAGGATATGCGTGGCATGGCTCAGAAGATAAACATAGAAAACTATTGATGAAAATCCTTTGATTTTCGGGAGAATCCATGGAAAAAGCGAACAAAATGCAAAAAAATGATAAAAACGTGCTCATATCCATACGCGGCGACCAGAATTTTGATGAGACGGGCGAGGGCTCCACGGAGCTTGTGACCGAAGGTCAGCTGTTCGAGCGTCCGTACGGTTACGATCTGGTGTATAACGAGAGCGAGCTCACCGGCATGGAGGGCACCCGCACGACCTTCCAGGTGCGGAAGAACCGGGGCGGAGACAGGCAGGTCGTGCTCCTTCGAAGCGGTCAGGTCAATTCCCAGATGGTGTTTGAGACGGGTCGAAAACACTATTCGCTCTACGAGACGCCGTACGGCACCATGACCGTTGACATTTCGACGAGCCGTATAGCCGCAGATATGAACGACAGCGGCGGCAATATTGAGATAGACTACGCCATAGAGATAGAGCACCGCGTCACCGGCGAGAGCAAGTTCCGTATCAGCGTGCGCGCTCTGCCGCAGTAAACGGGGCTCGCGTGGTTCTGCCGCCGCTGCGGCAGGCCGGGAATAGCACTGCAATGAAAGCCAGATGGACTTTCGCATGATTTCAACACAGCAAAAAATTTATGTACAGGTGGACAGACGTTATGATAAACATGATGGAAAGCGCGAAGGCGCAGGTCGCGGAGCTGGTTTCCGCCGCGTATGAAAAGGCGGAGGCGGAGGGCGCGCTGCCGAGAGCCGAAGCGCCCATAAACGGCGGAGTGGAGGCTACGAAAGACCCCCGCAACGGTGATTACGCCTCGTCGTTCGCGCTCACGGGCGCGAAAGCGCTGAAGATGAAACCGCGGGACGTAGCCCTGGAGATATGCTCCCGCCTCGATTTCGCAGGAAGCTATTTTGCCTCGGCCGATATAGCCGGCCCCGGGTTTATCAACTTCACTCTCGGCCCTTCATGGTATTCGGCGGTGCTCGGCGCGATAGATTCGGAGCGGGCGGACTACGGCGAGACCGATATGGGCAAAGGCGAGAAGGTCATGGTCGAGTTTGTTTCCGCCAACCCTACGGGACCGATGACCATCGGCAACGCGCGCGGCGGCGTCCTGGGCGACACGCTCGCGTCCGTGCTTGAAAAGACAGGCCACAGCGTCTGGCGCGAGTTTTACGTCAACGACGCGGGAAATCAGGTCGATCTTTTCGGAAAGAGCATCGAGGCGCGCTATATCCAGCTCCTCCACGGCGAGGACGCGGTCGAGTTCCCCGAAAACGGCTACCACGGCGACGATATAAAGGCTCTCGCGCAGATGATATACGATAAAGACGGCGACAAATACGATAATATGGACAGCGACGAGCGCTGTAAAGCCCTCGTCGAATTTGCGCTGCCGTACAATATCGCGCAGATGAAAAAACATCTTGAGCGCTACCGCATACGCTTCGACAAGTGGTTTCTCGAGAGCACGCTGCACGAGAGCGGCTACATCGAGGAGACAGTTGCGATACTTGAAAAGGGCGGTCACACCTACGAAAAAGACGGCGCGCTCTGGCTCCGCAACACCGATTTCGGCGCGGAGAAGGACGAGTGCCTTCGCCGCAGCAACGGCTTTTACACCTATTACGCCGTGGATATCGCGTACCACAGGAACAAATTCGTCGCTCGCGGCTTCGACCGCGTGATAGACGTCTGGGGAGCCGACCACCACGGACATGCCATACGCTTCAAGGCTTCGATGAAAGACCCGGCGCTCGGGATAGACGCGGACAAGCTCGATTTTGTCATCATGCAGATGGTCCGCCTCGTCCGCGACGGCGAGACCATAAAGGTTTCAAAACGCACCGGCAAAGCTCTGACGCTGAACGACCTGCTGGACGAAATATCGGTGGATGCCTGCCGCTTTTTCTTCAATGCCAAGCCCGATACGCATCTTGAATTCGATCTCGGCCTCGCCGTTCGCGAGGACAGCGAGAACCCGGTGTATTACGTCCAGTACGCGCACGCCCGCATATGCAGCCTCGTAAAGATGCTTGCGGAGGAAGGCTTTGAAGTGCCCGGCATGGCGTCGGCGGACGCTTCGCTTCTTTCGGACGAGCCGGCAGTAAATGTGGTCAAGACTCTTGCGCGCTATCCGGACGAGCTCCGCACCGCGGCTCGGGATTACGACCCGTCGCGCATAAACAGATACCTTGTGGAGCTTGCCGCGGCGTTCCATAAATTCTATAACGCGGACAGGATAAAGGGCGAGGAAGTCCCCGTGCTGCTCGCCAGGCTCAAGCTCGCGGACTGCGTCCGCACGGTTCTTGAAAACGCGCTTTCGGTCATCGGCGTGAGCGCTCCGGAGCATATGTAAAATAATGAAAGAAGCGGGGCGC
>JAYFRC010000056.1:0-47691 GCA_034926415.1 Oscillospiraceae bacterium | reverse complement strand
CAAGTCATTGCCTGATACGTTATCAGAGCATCGTGGGTAAACTCTACACCATTAAATCCGAAGATAAATTTACGCAGTCAGGCGCGGCACTTTCGATAGCGCTTGTTCAGGCCGGAATGGAGGGCGACTATATACTATATTTCAAATCAGTACTGAAAGCCAAGGGGAAATCTGATTTCAAAACAGATCTGTTGCTTGCTCCCGACAACAGATCGTACAAGCTGCTGCTGAGCTCGCTGGGGATGTAAGCAAAGTGGCAACTATAATGGTAAACATAGCGCAGATTCGTGTGGCAACGCCGGCGGACAGGCTTTGCGCACTTGGCCTTGGGTCGTGTGTGGGAGTGGTTTTATACGATTCGGGCGCCAAGGTCGCGGCGATGCTGCACGTCCTGTTGCCAGAAACGGACGTGCCCGATCGTAAGGACCGTACAAAGTATGCAGATCCCGGTATACGGGATCTTGTGGACGCCGTCGTACAGGCGGGAGCGAAAAGGGTGAATCTTCAGGCGAAGATAGCCGGAGGCGCAAGCGTTTTGGCGAGCGGCGTGGGAATGGGAATAGGTCAAAAAAACGGTGAGGTGTGCCAGCGTGTTCTCAACGAGCTGAACATAAGGATCGCCGCAAAGGATCTTGGCGGAACATCGGGAAGATCGGTAACGTTTGACCCGGAAACCGGTATTATGTACATAAGAAAGCTGCTTGGCGGCGAAAGCGAAATCTGAGAAAATACGCGGGCGAGGAAGTCGCGCGTACTACGGGAGGATATGTATATGGCGAGAATCATGATTGTTGACGATGCGGCGTTCATGCGTATAACCATCAAAAACATGCTTCAAAAGGGAAACCATGAAGTTGTCGGAGAGGCGGAAAACGGCAAGATAGCCGTTGAAAAGTACAGGGAAATCAAGCCGGATATTGTGACCATGGATATCACTATGCCGGAAATGGACGGGCTTGCCGCGCTCAAGGCAATCAGAGCTGAAGACCCTAACGCAAAGATAATTATGGTCTCGGCTATGGGCCAGGAAACCATGGTGAGAGACGCCGTGCTTTCAGGTGCTAAAGGCTTTATCGTCAAGCCGTTTAAGGAAGACGGCATCCTGACGGCTATATCCAAGTTGCTTTAATGGCGAACGGTTGGAAGTAACCGCAACGGCCGAACCATATCCACTGCAAATTCTGAAAAAGGGGTGGTACCATGAGCGCGGACGATTCCATGCTTGATACCTATATCTATGAGAACCAGCAGCTTTTAGAGAACCTTGACGATATTCTTCTTTCGGGAGAAGAAGCAAAGAGCCTGACACCGGATCAGATAAACGAGGTATTCCGCGTCATGCATACGATTAAGGGCGCGTCCTCAATGATGGAATTTGAGGATATTGCAAAGCTCGCCCACGCTGTTGAGGACGTTTTCGCGCAAATCCGCGAGTTTGGAGCAAAGTCCGAGGAGTGGCCTTCCGTATTTGACATGGTTTTTCGCGCCGTTTCCTTTTTCAACGGCGAAATGGCCAAAATACAGGAAAGCGGAAAGCCTGACGGAACCGATGAAGCTCTTATAAGCGAGCTGCATGCACAGCTTGCAAAAATGAAAGCGTCGCAAAGCGGGGAACCCACTGCTTCGGCTCAGGAAGAGACGCCTAAGCCGGCTGCTGTCGCCGTCGCCGCAAAAACAAAGATCGATCCGACGATACCGTATTATAAGGTTAAGGTCTTATTTGAGGAAAATGCTCAGATGGAGGCCGTGCGTTCGCTCGGCGTTGAGGAAGACCTAAAAGGCATTTGTGTGTCTAGGGCTTCCGTACCGGCCGACCTTGAAGAACAGGGCGCAGACAAGTATATAGTAGAGAACGGCTTTACGCTCTATGTCCAGTCCAGAGAAAACCCCGATGAGTTTACCAATATACTTAATCATACAATGTTCTGCAAGAAGTTTTCCGTACTCCCGATAGACGGCATGGACGAAGAGATCCCGGAATCCATCCGTATTCCGGCGGAGCCTGCGGCAGAGACGGCCAAGGCGGAAAGTGCGCCCTATGGCGGCGCGGCGGCAGGGGCAAGCGGAAGCTGCCCGTCGGCGGCTGACGCCGGAGGGGAGAAAAAAGCTATGTCCGCCGCTTCCGAGGGCCTTGCAAAGCAGAACTTTATAAGCGTAAACGTCAACAAGCTGGACTCTCTGCTAGATATGGTCGGAGAGATTGTCACAGCGCAGTCGATGGTAATATCCAACGCCGATTTCGGCTCGGAGCGCCATGATAATTTCGACGCTGCTGCCAAGCAGCTCCACGATCTTATCAATGAGCTTCAGGATATAGTCATGTCCATAAGAATGCTGCCGATTTCGACAGTGTTTCAGAAAATGCGCCGCATAGTGCGCGATATGAGCAAGAAATTTGATAAGGACATCGAGCTTGTGCTCGTAGGCGAGGAGACGGAGGTCGATAAAAACGTAATCGATTCGCTGTCAGACCCGCTCATGCACATAATAAGAAACAGCGTTGACCACGGAATCGAGTCTCGCGAGGCGCGCGTTGCCGCAGGCAAGCCCGCAAAGGGCCGCGTTACCCTTGAGGCGCACACCACCGGCTCAGACGTTATCGTTACGATATCAGACGACGGCGCGGGACTAAACCGCGACAAGATACTTGCAAAGGCCAGGGAAAAGGGACTGGTCACCAAGCCCGATTCCGAGATAACGGATAAAGAAGTTTACAACATGATCTTTCTCCCGGGCTTTTCTACCAAGGAAAAGGTCACCGAGTATTCGGGCCGCGGTGTAGGCATGGACGTTGTGCGCAGAAACATAAACCAGATAGGCGGTTCGCTCTCAATCGAGAGCATTCCGGGCAAGGGCCTGATACAGACCATACGCATACCGCTGACCCTTACCATCGTTGACGGAATGAAATTCGAGGTCGGAAATATCAGCTTTATTGTCCCGACCGCGGCCGTTGAAACGGCTATACAGCCGGAGCCCGGCGACGTGTTCGTTGACCCCGAGGGCAATGAGATGATAATGCTGCTTGGGCAGTGCTATTCAGTCGTGCGTATCAGCAAGCTTTTCAACATTGAGACCGAGGTGGAAAAGCCGGAAGACGGAATGATGATGCACCTGAGGAGCGAGGAAAATAACTTCTGCATTCTCTTTGACCATCTGGACGGCGAGTATCAGGTCGTCGCCAAGACGCTTCCAGATTATCTTGAAAAGTGCACGAACCGTATGAAGGGGATAAGCGGCTGCGCTGTTCTCGGCGACGGCTCGATAAATCTCATCCTCGACGTCAACAACCTTACAGACGATGAAGGCGAATAACACCTATTCTTTTGAAAAGATCTGGGAAGAAGGTTACTGTCATGGCAACAATCATTAAAAAGGCAGGCAGGGAGGGAATAAAATTCCTCTTTATATCAGTCGGCGGAATAGAATACGGCATTGACATAAAACTTGTGCAGGAAATTATCGTTATGCCCGCGATCTCACCGATACCCAGTGCAAAGCCTTTCTGCAAAGGCGTTATCAATATCCGCGGCACCATAGTCCCGGTCGTTGACATACGCATCAAGCTGGGACTCGACGCCGCCGACTACGACGATCAGACCTGCGTGGTCGTGGTTTCCATCAGCGGACAGCGCGTAGGCGTAGTGGTGGACCGCGTCAAGGACGTGGCGGAGATACCGATTGAGGATATTCTCGATTCTCCTGCAACAGCCGTGTCTTCCGTTAACAAGCGCTGCATAGCGAGCAAGATAGCAAAGCTGAACGGAAAGGTTAAGCAGATAATCGACATGGATCAGGTTCTAGACCTTGTCCCAACTGCTGACAGCGAAGAAGCCGGACATAAGGATGAATAATAAAGCGGGAAAGCCGACATGCGCGCTGCCGTTCGGGGAGGGTCAGCAGTTTGGCGATAGATGATAGAGATTTTACGCTTATAAGGGACTTTATGCTAAGGACCTATGGAATAAACCTTGAGAAGAAGCGGGTCCTGGTAGAAGGTCGGCTGACTTCACTGGTAGACAAGAACGGGTTTGGCAGCTTTCACGATTATCTCTCCTACGCGATGTCCAATCCGACGCTTCAGCAGGAGATGGTCACAAGGCTTACGACTAACTTTACGTTTTTTCTGCGCGAGGGGATACATTACGATTTCATGGTCAAGACGGCTATCCCTTCCATACAGAAGAAAAATCCGGTTAAGAACAATCTAAAGATATGGAGCGCCGGCTGCTCCTCGGGTGACGAGGTGTACACGGCGGCGATGTTCCTGCGCGAAGAGGCATTGAAATCAAGACGTTTTCCGGCTTTCCATTTTCAGGCAACGGACATTTCCGACGATGCGCTCAGGGAGGCGAGAGCCGCCGTATATGCCGACAGTTCCTTAAAGAATCTGCCGCCGGATTTCCAGAGCAAGTATCTCAGAAAAACGGATGAGCCGGGAAAATGGAAGGTTGTGCCGGAGATATCAGGCGCAGTAACATTTTCAAAGCTGAATCTTATAGAGCCGTTTCCGCTTGCGTTCCATAATTTTGATATAATTTTCTGCCGGAATGTGATGATATATTTTACATCTGATATAAGCAGGCAGCTTGCAAAAAAGTATTTTAATGCGTTGAATCCGGGCGGCTATCTGTTTGTTGGAATGAGCGAGACTATTCCTGCGGCAGAGATCGGTTTCAAAATGATCCGGCCTTCCATATTCTACAAAGAGAGGTGACGGATTATGGTCGCGGTGAGCTACTCTATGCTTATCATGACGGAGGACAGCCTCAGTTCACTGGGATGGCTCCATACACTCACGAAAAACGGGCGCTATAAAGTGCGGCGTGTTGGAATTAACACTGCCGAAGCGGCCGCGGCCATAGACAGGGAGCGTACGGACATAGTCCTGATAATGACCGACGAATGCACTACGGTGCTTGAAACATGGGCGCTGCGTCAGGCTACGAGCCGCATACTTCCGTTCGTCATATTGTGCAGCAAGCGATCTTCGGGCAGTACGGATACGCCGGATAAGCTGCTGACAATCTATTTGTGCGGGGAAGACGGAGATTTTGACGGAGTGGATATTAACATCCGGCTTCGCATAGCATTGAACCAGGCTATGGAACGCAAGATACGCCGGCAGAAGATGTACACAGAAGAGAAACTGCGAAAGAATGACGCGTCCGAAAAGGGGACTGCGCTGCCCAGACGCTTCGATTCGCGAAAGATTATAGCCATAGGCGCTTCGATGGGCGGCGCTCAGGCAATTTCAGAAGTCATAAACAGGCTTCCGGCCGATATGCCGGGTATCGTTATAGTCCAGCATATGCCAAAGGATTTCACTAATATGTACGCTAAGCGGCTCGACTTGAGCTGCAAGCTGCGTGTGGTGGAAGCCCGCGACAATCAGCATGTCGAAGAGGGGACGGTCTATATAGCGCCGGGAGATTTCCATATGAATATTGTGCGCGCCGCTTCCGGCGAAGGCTATACCATAAAAATAGTAGAGGGCCAAAAGGTCACCGGCCATCGGCCGTCCGTGGACGTCCTGTTCAGATCAGTCGCAAAATGCGCCGGCAGCAATGCAATGGGGATCATACTGACTGGAATGGGTGACGACGGAGCGCGCGGCTTGCTTGAGATGCGAAAGGCCGGAGCTTGGACGGTGGGTCAGGATGCCGCTACATCGCTTGTTTATGGAATGCCAAAAGTTGCCTTCGACATGGGAGCGGTGTGCAAACAAAGCCCGCTGCTTGAAGTGCCGGATCGTATACGCGATTATGCTAATAAAACGACATGAAAAATTTAATAAATATATTCTGGCAGCGGAACAATGGCGTCATTGACGTATAGTTGTTCCGCTGCCGCGTTTTTTAAATCCACGAAAAATTAACGAATATTTTGCAATTTTATCTTTCATTTATTTAAAGATTGCCGAAACGGATTAAGGAAAAGCTGAAAAAGAACGATATAAACTATAATTAGATACATAAGCTGAGTGCACGTAGTTGTTTATTTACCATCAATATCCAAAAAGTATTGGAGCGGGTGAATATCCTGCTTTAAGCCCAAATCAAAGCCTTCTCAGTTTTCCTTTTGCGCATACCGCTATTCAATTTATTGGCATCGGCGATAAATGTTCCGCTAAACGATAAGACCGCAACCATAAACGACCGCATAAATTCGACCATAGAGAGAGCAAAGGCGACGCTCACAACGACCAAACAGCAGTCGGCTTCCATGAAAGTGTCCATTACCGTGCAGTAAATGGTCGATAAAGCGAAGCGTTTTAAAACCACTGGCTGAACGGCATAATGGCCGAAGCGAAAAGAGGTGGCATAGGATAGTCGCTGTATTTATTGGAAAAGGCGCGTGAGAAACAAAGAAGTACGGACGAAGGTGGTGTAATAAAATGCCACGATACGTGGACGATATTGACTATATGCGGGGCAGCGAGCTCGACAGAATATACGACGAGGAGTCTTCTGAGATTGAAAACCAATGGAGACGTCTTCATTTCAATACGATGATATTTCTAAGTTTGGTTGTTGTTGCCGTAGAGATACTGCTTTCGTTTTTGGTTCAGGAAGGGAGGCTGATAAGCATTCCCCCGCCGAGCTACTGCTTAAAATATATAGTATATCCTGCCGCGCTTTATATTTTGGTGGACATTTCTGCGTTTCTGCTATGCAAATATGCGCGCTTTGACGAGGAAACAAGGGCTTATATCGTATCGCTGGCATTTGCACTGCTGTGTCTGGCCGTATGCTTTTTCCACAGCTACTTTGTCGTCGTTTATGCGGGCGGAGTTACCGCAATATCGCTTACCACAATTTACGGTAATAAACGCCTTACAGGCGTTACGACGGGCGTTATAGTTGCAGGCAGCCTGCTGTTTTTCCTGTTTGACCCTTGGGATGCAGACGTGGTTTTGAGCCGTACGTACATAATCAACGTTTGCCTCGTTATAGTAATCGATATGTGCATTTATGTAATTAGCCGAATGATAGTGAGCTGGGAATATAAGCGCAGATATGCCGTGGTCTTAAGACAGTTTGAAATGGAAAATGAGGCTACGCGCGACCAGCTTACAGGAGTCAGGAACCGCCGGGGCCTTCGCCAATACATTGAACAAAGAAAGACCAATATGACCATCGCCCTGATGGATATAAACAATTTTAAGATGGCCAATGATCGCTGGGGGCATACCTCCGGCGACGGAGTGCTGAGTACCTTCGGAAATATACTTCTTTCATGGGAAAATTCCTTCATCGCAGCATTTCGCTACGGCGGAGACGAGTTTTTGATAGTCTTTACAGACTGTAGCAAGGAGAAGGTTTACAAGGTTTGCGAGGGCATATGCTCCGAATTTGTTGAGGCCATTTCGCCTGAAATGCGCGACGCGGGAATCGGTATAAGCTTTGGAGTTTCATCATGCGGAAAAGATATGGAGCCAAGCGATGCCATCCGTTTTGCCGACAGAGATATGTACAGGTCAAAACGCGCCGAAAAAGCGCGCGAAAGCTGAAATAATAAGCGGGAGCAAACAGCAAAACGTAGGCTCACATTGCTTCCGTGTTTGGAACAATATAAAATAACGAAAGAAATAATTGGGAGTACGCATATTGTATTTCCGGTATATAAAAATGCATAAATTGGAGGATTAGATATGAACAGTCTGCTTCAGAAATTTATAGATGTGGCTTCTTACATAAACGCATTGACCGTGAGCGATACAGCAGTATATATCACCGACAAGGAGAAATATCTGTGCATTGTCCCGGCGGAGGAGATTCCGATAAAGATCAATGTCGGAGACAAAATTCCTGATGGAGCGGTCGTGGATCTTTGCATGCAAAACGATATGCCAATGAAGAAAAATGTCCCGGCGAGCGTTGCCGGAGTGCCTTACGTTGCATGCGGCGTGCCTATTCACGATGAGACGTCGCAGATAATAGGAGCGGTTTCTTTCGTAACGTCTATGAAGCAGCAGAACACCGTTCTCGATGTTGCGTCGCAGCTGTCTAGTGGGATAAACGACGTTTATGATTCGTCGCAGACCATACAAAAGGGCGCTCAGAATCTGGCTGACGTTTACGATAAGCTGATTTCTATTTCAAATAATCTGAACAGCTGCATCAACGATACCGATGAGGTTTTAAAGCTTATAACCAATTTTGCCAGAAAGACGAATCTGCTAGGAATAAACACCTCGATCGAGGCGGCAAGAGTCGGAAACGCCGGGAAGGGCTTCAGCGTAATCGCCGCGGAGACCCGCGCGCTTGCGGGAAATACCTCCGATTCGGTAAGCCGGATAGAAGAAATATTCGGGCATGTAAAGGAGTCGGCAAACAACCAAAGCACAGTTATAGCGAACATCGAACAGATAATAAAAGAGCAGGAGGATACCGTCAGTAAGGTCAATGCTGATATTGAAGAGCTCAACGGCGTAGTGAAGGCCCTTATAGACGGTACCGAGAAGCTGATGGATTAAATCCGACAGAGAATTAAATGTTTCTTGACCGAAAGGGTAGCGGTCAGTTAAAAAAGCTCCGCCTTTAATGGCGGAGCTTTTTTATTTTTACACTCTCTTGTAATGCTGTGGTAAAGAAAAAAACTACAACATAATAATAGACGGAATCGCCATAACCTGACAAGGAGAATTTCAAGGAAAATCCGGCTAAACTTCGCCGAATTGAAAGCTGGACTTTGTTTATTTATCCTCTGCCGGAGCTGAAATTTCCGGCACTTCATTTGTCCATTCCATGGTTCCTTCAAAGCAGCCAAACATATCCGTATTAAGGGTAATCTTCTGCTCGCTCTGCTCAAGATCGCAGGTCACTGAATAATCAAGGTCTTCTTCGTTTGAAAACTGGTATCCCTGCGCCGAGCCCAACATATTAGCAGGGTTATCGCCCTTTGTCGGCATCAAAAAATGCGATTTCGCGCAATAATGATACCTTTCGTCCTGAACGGGGGTCAGGGGAACGACGCCTGTTTTTTCTAGCGTAAACGTAAAGTCATGCGCTTCGTGGCTGTTGTCAATCTCCAGATAATCCACGTCTCCAAGACCAAACTGATTTTTTAGATCCGCATAGCTTCTTATGTAGGCGGTTCCGGTAAATTCCCCGTCATAGGGGGAATCATTATCGTTTGTAGCTACAAGTCTGACAGTATTTTCCGTTGTGATCTCGTTCTGATCGCCAAGTTCACCCAAGTAAGGGGCGGTAATCGTCTGATCGATTTTTATGACCCAGCAATTCTCATCAGACGTTTCCTGCACCGCCTCCGTACCCCCTTCCGACGAACAGCCGGTAAGGGGGAACATCATCAGCACCGCTGCAATGGCGATTAAAACAGGTTTTAGTTTGGATTTTATCCGACTCATGATATTATTACCGTCTCCCTTTGCCTGAAAGCCCGGATATTCTTTGGGAAGAAATTGTTAGGATATGCCCGGGATTTTTTCATATGTCCTTATACTCAGCGCAATGGCCTGCTCCCTTGTTGCCATGCCGTAACCAGATGCTTCCTGTGCTGTCGTGGTGGCCTTTGGCATAAAATTTCCATTCTTGTCGCCCGCAATAATGCCGACCTTAAACATATATTTGGCCGCGTCTACCGCCCAGCTCGATATGTTTTTTTGATCCGGGAAATCCTTCACGCCCGCTATACTGAAATCCGCGTCCGGTTTCATGGCTTTGATTGTGCGGAACAGCAGCGCCGCACACTGTTCCCTGTTAATGAGCAAATTCGGAGAGAAGGTGGTGGCCGAAGTCCCTGTTGTAATACCAAGCTTGAACGCCTTTAAGATCTGGGGGTTCGTCGTATCTGTAAACGGATTCGGAGTTACAGGTTCGCTTGAATTGCCGGTTACTTTTTCATACAGCAGTACGGCAAGCTCACAGAATTCTTCGCGGGTAATCGGTTTAGTCATATCTGCGCCTATCAGGATATCCGGAATCAGGCCCAGATCATATGCATTCTGCAGTTCGGGTTTCGCCCAGTCTGATATTTTCTTGTAAAAGTTTCCGGAGCCGATTGCGACTTCGTTTGAGAAAGTGGAATAGACGAACTTAAAAGGGTTTGCGAGATCCTCATCCGAGCTTATGTCGCGATATTGATAAGCAAGCTGTACACGCAGCGTATAAGTGTGATCCTTAATAATGATTGCCTGGTCGCTTCCTTCGTTTTCCGGGTAGATATTGGAGACGTAATAAGTATTCGTTTTTCCTGGGACAGCGCAGCCGTAGCTTTCATCGATCAGGCAATCCGTCGACCCTCCGCCCAGATATTCCCATGATCCGCTGTCTATTTTCCAATAGTAATCTATCCAGGTGTTGCCATCGTCCGGACGCTCTTCTCTTAAGTCGATAAAGCTCTGCGGAAACTGGACCTCAAGCTGGAAGTATGGAACCCCGTCCTCATCATTTAAAACCTCGACTTTATTGAGCGTTGCAGCCTCCACGGAACTCGGGACACCGTCAGCCAGTGCGTAGGCATGAGGGATCAGGCCTGCTGTGATGACCAGAGCCATAAGGACGGCAAGTATCCTTTTCTTCATAATTGAGCCTCCTGAAAATTGTAATTTATTTGTGTTTGATTCTGAATAAAGAATGACTGATATAAAAATTTGTAGTATAATAACGATTCAATAAGAATATGACGGTTTCAGGCGAGGGGGCAGACATATGACTCGGGACTTTATAAGTCAGGTTCCGGATGTAATACTGCAAAAAACCGAAATACATCCGTGCAGCAGCATCATTATGTTTAAGCCGACGCTCTATATGGGAGGAATCACGTTCCATGTTACCGACTATCATATCGTCATTCCATCCGAGGATACTCCGGAAGCGCTTTTCAATAATAAACTGATTCACGGCGAACAAAAGAGAGTTTTAGTTGTCAATCCGGGGGATACGGTCAACTGCCTGAAAAATGCGCCCGCAAAGCCGTACTATTCATTTTTGATTAAACCGGAACTGATATACAGAATAGCAGCAGAGATGGACTTCACCGGGGAAGTCAGATTTGAAAATTTCCTGAATCCTTTTTCTTCCGAACTGTTCAGGGCATTTGGCAACCTGGAAAGGGAATCGAGCCGTCCGGACCGGTTAAATCTGTTACAGGATAGTCTGGAAATACAGATAGCGGTGCTGCTTTTGCGTGAGTTCAAAACGAATATGAACAGATATACTCCGCTTCTTCAAAATGCCGACGCCTATATCTGTTCAGCGCAGGAGTATATCCGCACCTATTGCAATTCGAATATTACCCTGAAGGATATTTGTGAGGAAATCCATGTGTCGGAGTATCATTTCATCCGGATGTTCGTTAAAAAAGTCGGCGTAACTCCGCACAGATATCTGCTTATGGTCCGCATGGAAAAAGCAAAGGATTTGCTGAGGACAAAGCAATACTCAGTGGCGGAAACGGCTATGCTTAGCGGGTATGAAAGCATTCCTGCGTTTTCAACAGCATTTAAAAGACTGAATGGGGTTTCGCCTGCTGATTATAAAAGACAATTTACTTGATCGGATTTAGACGCCCATTCAGAGCATCTCCATTTCACCAACCTTCGCTTGTCACGCATTTTGAATTATTTTTTGATAAGTATAGCTTTTTGCAAAGCAGATATCATTTTGAAAATTGCGCTTTCTTTTAATTGAAATTGCCGTTTTGCATACTTGCGTCCCTGCCGTGTACGTTATACTGGATTTTGCAGTCCTGACATCACGCCGCACGGGAAGTCATGAAGGCTCAGACAAAATGCGATAGAATCACGGCATGCGGAAGGAGACCGGAAGATGGATTGGATTACGGGGATACAGCGTGCGCTGGACTATACGGAGGAGCATCTGACGGGCGAGGTCGATTATGCGGCGGCGGCGAAAGAGGCCTGTTCGTCGGCGTTTCATTTTCAGCGGATGTTTACAATGCTCTGCGGTTTTTCGATGGGAGACTACATCCGTATGCGCCGTCTTACTCTGGCTGCAGAGGATCTGATGCGCACCGGAGATAAGGTCATCGACATCGCGTACAAGTACGGCTACGACACCCCTGAGAGCTTTTCCCGCGCCTTCACGAGGTTCCACGGCATCACTCCGACGGAAGCGATGAGCGGAGGAAACTTCAAATCCTTCTCCCGACTGTCCGTAAAACTGATTTTATCGGGAGGCAATACCATGGATTACAGAATTGAAAAGAAAGACGCGTTCAAAATCATCTGCAAAAAGAAGCAGGTAACAAAACCTCAGGGCGATACCGCCACGGCGGATATTTCGGCTTTCTGGAACAAATGCAGCGCGGACGGTACTATGGAGAAAATCTGCAAATACGGAAAGTTCGACAATCTGCACGGCGTGCTGGGCGTTTGTTTTTCTGACGAGCTGGCAGATTCCGGTTTCCCCTACGGTATCGGCGCGGAGTGGGGCGGCGAGCCTCTGAATGGAGAGGGACTGGACATTGTGGAGATTCCAGCCTATACCTACGCGGTGTTCCAGTGCAGAGGAAAGATGCCCGACGCATTTAAGAACACCTATAAGCAAATCTGCACGGAGTTTTTCCCCCAGAGCAACTACGAGTACGGACAGGGAGCGGAGCTTGAGGTGTATCCCTCGGCGGACACCCAGAACCCGGACTACACCTGCGAAATCTGGATCGCGGTAAAAGAGAAAAAGTAAGCGCACGTCGAATAAAAAACGCCTGCCATGCGGCAGGCGTTTTTGCGTGGTGAGTAAACCCGACGCTCCTCGGGTATAAAAAGTGAGGATTTTAGCCGTTTCTGTATTCATTTTATCAATAAAATAGTGTATAATGAATGTAAACTTTCAGGCACTATCATTTTCGCCGGCTGCGCCTGATGCCGGACACCAATGGACGGGAGAGAAGCTTATGGCATTTATTTCACTTAAAGACGTGACCCGGGTATACAACTCGGGGGACGCGGAAATCAGAGCGCTGAACGGCGTCGATCTGGACGTTGAAAAGGGAGAGCTGTGCGTAATAGTCGGGCCGAGCGGAGCGGGAAAGACGACTGTGCTGAACCTGCTCGGCGGAATGGACAGCGCAACGTCAGGCTCGATAATCGTGGACGGGCAGAACGTGAGCGCCTTCCGCGGCAAACGGCTGACACAGTACCGCCGCTACGACATAGGCTTCGTTTTCCAATTCTATAATCTTGTGGGAAACCTTACGGCGCTTGAAAATGTCGAGCTTGCCAGTGAAATATGCCCAAAGCCCATGGACGCATCTGAGGCGCTGGAGCGCGTAGGACTGGGTCACAGGATGAATAACTTTCCGTCTCAGCTATCCGGCGGCGAGCAGCAGCGCGTTGCCATCGCGAGGGCTTTGGCAAAGCGCCCAAAGCTGTTGCTTTGCGACGAACCGACAGGCGCGCTCGACTACGCCACCGGCAAGGAAGTGCTTCAGCTTTTACAGGATACCTGCCGCCATGATGGAATGACGGTCATAATAATAACGCACAACTCGGCGCTCATGCCGATGGGCGACAGGGTGATACAGATACGCAACGGCATCGTGTCCAAAATGGAGACGAACCCCGCGCCCACGCCGATAGAGGGGATAGAGTGGTGAACATTAAGCCGTGAACAGGAGTCTGCGTAAAGATCTTTTTAGGGAAATAGGAAACTCCAGGAACCGCTTCATGTCGATATTCGTCATGGTGGCTCTCGGAGTTTTGTTCCTTGTCGGACTGCGCTCGGCGGCGCCGGATATGCGCGTGACCTCTGATACGTACTTTGACGATGTTGGGCTTTTCGACGTACAGGTTATTTCGACGCTCGGCCTTACGGACGACGACATTGCCGCCTTTGCAGGGACGGACGGAATCGAAAAGGCCGAGGGTGGATGGTCGGTGGATTCGGACCTCGTCTTCGGCGGCGACGATCTTGTCGTAAAGGCCATGGGCATGTCTGACAAGGGATTCAACACTCCGACTGTCGTCGAGGGACGGCTTCCTACGGCGAAAAACGAGTGCGCGATAGATAAAAAACTGCTTACCCAGCTCGACATATCCGTCGGCGACACGATAACGCTGACGCCGGGCGAGGATATGGAGGATGCGTTCACCGACAGCGCTTTCACAATAACCGGCGTTGTGGAAAACCCGCTGTATATTTCGCTCGACCGCGGGACGAGCACGCTCGGCGACGGAAGCACGAAGGGATATGTTCTGCTTCCGCGCAGCAGCTTCGCTCTCGACTATTTTACACTTTGCTATATTTCCGCGTCGGGTACAAAGGAACTCGACGCTTATGGCGACAAGTACGATGATATAATCGACGACCTTACCGACAGACTTAAGACCGCGGCCGATGACAGAGCCGATCTTCGGTACGAGACGCTGACGGCCGACGCGCGCGGCGAGGTAAGCGACGCCCAACAGGAGCTGGACGACGCAAAGAAGGAAGCCGACGAAAAGATAGCCGACGCCGAAAAAGAACTCGCGGATTCACGCAGAGAGCTAAACAGCGGCAAGTCGGCGCTTAAGGATGCAAAGGCGCAGCTTACGGACAGCAAGGCGTCCGGACAGGCGCAGCTGGCCGACGGCAGAGCAAAGCTAGATGCGGCATGGACGGAGCTCAACGCCTCGCTGGACAAGCTGAACGAATCTCAGGAGGAGCTTGACAAGCAAAAGGAAAGCGCTCTGGCGCAGCTCGCTCCGGCAAAGCAGCAGCTCGACGACAGTCAGGCGCAGCTTGACGCGCAGCAGGCGCAGCTTGACGCGCTGGAAGAGCAGATAGAGACGCTCAAAACACAGATATCCGACTATGAAAAGGCGCTCGCGGCACAGGGCGAGACGGGCGGAACGACATACACCTATGAGGAGCTGAGCAGCCTTCGCACCGCGCTCAGCACCGCACAGACGCAGTTTGCTTCGGGACAGGCGGCCGTTGACGCGGCGCAAAAACAGCTCGATGCGAACCGGGAGACATACAACGCTCAGTACGCAAGCATAGCATCCCAGTTCGACGAGCCGCAGAGCCAGATAGACGCGGGTATGGAACAGTACAACAGCGGTCTTGCGGAGCTGAGCGAGCGCGAGGCGGAATACACGGCTTCGGAAAAGGAATATGAGACCGGGATAGCCGACGCCGAAAAACAGATAGCGGATAATGAGAAAAAACTCCGCGACGGAGAGACGGCTTATGCCGAGGGACTTGCCGACCTTAAGCAGGCAAAGACCGACGCGGAGACGGAGATAGCCGACGGGCAGAAAAAGATAGACGATGCCGTTGAGGAAATAGCCGGAATAAAGCCGGCGACAGTCTACGTGCTCGACCGGGACAGCAATTACGGCTTTGTGAGTTACGACCAGAACGCGACGCGCATGGAAAACCTCGCCAAAATGTTCCCGCTGATATTCTTCGTTGTAGCGGCGCTCGTGTGCCTGACGACAATGACGCGCATGATCGAGGAGGAACGCACGCAGATAGGAACCGTCAAGGCCATGGGTTACGGCACATGGTCGATAGCGGCGAAATACCTCGTTTACGGAATTATGGCCGCGGTAGGCGGCACTATAGTCGGAGCGATAATAGGAACGACGCTGATACCCTGGGTCATCTTCACGTCTTACGGGATAATGTATACACTTCCGAAGCTTCAGATGCATATCTACTGGCCTCTGTGCCTAGGCTCCGCGCTCGCGGGCCTTGCATGCACGGTCGGAGCGATACTCTGGGCAATGTTCGAAACGGCAAGCGCATCTCCTGCGGAGCTGATGCGGCCTAAAGCGCCGAAGGCCGGAAAGCGCATATTGCTGGAGCGTGTGACGCCCATATGGAAGCGCATGTCGTTTTCGATGAAGGTGTCGGCACGCAATCTGTTCAGATATAAAAAGCGTTTCTGGATGACGGTCATAGGGGTCGCCGGATGCACGGCGCTCATGATAGCGGGACTAGGCCTGCGGTCGAGCATATTCAGCATCATTGACATCCAGTTCAACGAGCTCTACAGATACAACGCGAAGATAGCCGTGGACACCGATATCGACGGAGCTGCGGATAAAGTCATGGAAAAGCTCGCGGAGATGAACAAAGTCGAAACGTATGTCGGTGAAAACACCAAGTCCGATACATTTTGCTTTGGCGACAATCAGGCCGACGCGTACCTGACGGTCACGGACGATCCGGATGCTTTGGCGGAGCAGATAGTTTTCAGAGATATGGATAACGGGGAGCCGCTTGAAGTCAGGGACGGCGGGATAATAATTGACGAGAAGCTCTCCGAGATGCTGGGCGTTTCGGTCGGCGACAAGGTGACGATAGACATAGGCGACGGCGACACGGCGCAGATTCCCGTGGCAGGAATAACCGAGCAATATGTTTATCATTACGGCTATATGACGGCGAATACGTTCGAGAAGCTGTTTGACCGCGAGTACACCCCGAACGAAATACTTGTGACGACCAGCGTAAAGAGCGAGGATGAGATATCCTCGATGTGCAGGCAGATGATGGCAATACCCGAAGTGCTGTCAGCGACGAATCTTCGAAGCACGGCTTATTCTTTCCGGAGTACGATGCAGGTCGTCAACGCGGCGGTCATGATAATCATTCTGTCGGCGGCGATGCTCGCGTTCGTGGTGCTGTACAACCTGACCAATATAAACATCACCGAGCGAATGCGCGAGCTGGCGACGATAAAGGTGCTCGGCTTTTATGATACGGAAGTGGCGATGTACATATACCGGGAAAACATCGTCCTGACGCTTATCGGGATACTGCTTGGCCAGTTGGCGGGCAAATTCCTGTGTCAGTACCTGATACGGACGGTTGAGATGGATATCGTGATGTTCGGCCGCCACGCGCTTTTGCAGAACTACCTGATGTCGGTGCTGCTGAGCCTGATATTTGCCGCAGCGGTCAACCTGTTTATGTATTTCAAAATGAAGAAGATTGATATGGTGCAGTCGCTCAAATCCGTGGAATAAGAGCATCGCGGGTAGAAAAATGAAAAAACGAAGGACTTACGGTAAATACCGTACGTCCTCCGCTTTTTATCGCTCTGTTATATTGACAGTTGTGTCTCGACCCAGCTGATAGCCGCCGGATCATACGTCAGTTCGACGTGGTTCAGGGACATCACGCTACAGTCTAGAAGCGTGGCGCCGCCCGCGGTCATGGGAGAAGTCATGGTCGCGCTTGCGACAAACACAATCCCGTCGCTCGGGCCGTCGTTTTCCATTACTACTCCGCCTATTACGTTTTGATTTCCCGCAAGAGTTGCGATCTGAACACTGGAGTCAACCGGATTCTGCTGCAATATGGAGATCAGATTCCCGCCTTCAGTAATTGCACGATTGATGCCATATGAATAGCTGTAGAATCCCCGTCCGCCATAATAGCATGTGTACCAGTCCTGCTCAGTTGCTCCAAGGGCATATGTGCCATCCCACCTTGCGAGCATCTGAGCCTGTCCAGGGTAAGCCCCGCCGCCTTCGCTGGCATCATAAATGCTGTGGTACGCGGTATTGCACCACAAGCCGTAAATCGTCATGCCTGTAAACGGGACGCATCCATATGCGCCGGTGGCCATGATACCCCACGCGGCCCAGGTGTTTCTGAAGGTGTAATCGATACCGCCATTCGGAGCGCCAAGCTGGATGTATCTTCTGACATCCTGCCTGTAAGCTGTTCCCCAGCTTTCCTTGACGTTCGATACGTACATGCGGGCGCTCATATTGCCTTTGCTGTGGGCAATAACGTCTACCTGCTCTGCTCCGGTAACATCCTTGATTCGCTGGATAGCGGCCGCAAGGATTTCCCTCTGAATATAGTTGTCACCGTGAGGATGCGCAAAGGTTATGGCGAATACTTTATATCCATCACTGCTCAGAGCTTGCTCAAGTCCGGTAATGGAACCGTCTTCCTCCGGATCAGCAAAATAATCCCCGGTTTTTCCGGCACCATGCACAAGGAGCACTGGATATGGATTCGTGTTTGTATCCCATCCATCTGCATAATGAAGTAAGAACAATTGCGAATCGGGCGTCGCGTCGTTTCCGAACTCGGTGATTATATTAGACGCGGACTGCTGATTGTCAGTTATGAACGTTTCCTGTCCAATATTGGACTCGTTCAGTCTGATTCTTTCAACTTTTTCCCAGTACTTAGTAATATTGATGTTGGTATACGTTTGTTCTACTGTCATCGTGGGTGGGGTTGCGTGAGCTGTTATTGGCAAAAACATTAACACCATTAAGCATGCAAGAATAGCAGAAGTCACTTTTTTCACATTAAACACCTCCATTAATTTTGTATTTGTACTTATATACCAAATAGGCAGTAATAACATTTATCCCTCCTTCATATAAAGTAAATGGTATATAAGAACTTATTTAAGAATAGCATATTTGTACATTTAAGAATAGTAAAAAATAGCGAAATATAGTATATTTATATAAAAACCATTAAAAACAGTCGCAATTTAATTAAATTTAACTTTTTGCAAAAATTTTAACAACCGACGGTGCGGCGGAGATAACGCTTTGACGCGCGCCACAAAACAAAATATAAGAATAGCGTGCCGCGGAACAAAAGTTTCGCAGCGCGCTATTTCTTAAAGGCTCCAATTATCTTTTTCAGAACATGAGGTCGGGCGGATGAATCCGCAGAAAGGGAACGGATATGCCGCGGCTGTTCCTGAAAAATGTGGGAGAGTTAATAGAGTATACCGATATAGCACATGTTGAAAACGAAAACCGCAAGTGCGATGATCGCCGTGTAAGGTATGATCTGCTTGAAATCGACGCGGAACATGGCGAGGAAAGCAAGACCCCAGAAGGGCTGAATGATATTGGTGTTGAGATCGGCGAAGTTGTAAACGTCGATTATTCGCGCGATGGATATGTCGAGCCGCGTGCATACCTCCATAATATATGGCGCCTCGATTATGAATTTGGAGCCGCCGGAGGGCACGACAAGGTTGAGCAGGCCCGAATAAACGTAGGCTACGAGAGGGAAAGTGTCGTGATTACTTATGCTCGTGAAGAAGTTGACTATGACCTCGTTCAGTCCTGTCAGCGTGATAAGCCCGAAAATTCCTGCGTAAAACGGGAACTGTATCACAACTCCCCAGATGTTGCCGATCGCGTCGAGACAGCTCTTTCCGAAGACGTTGGGCGTCCAGCACAGAAGAACGCAGAGCATCAGCATTATAAAGTTGAAGTTGTTGAGAGAGATACCGACGATTCCGGTAGTGGCAAGCAGACGCACGGACCAGATAAGGCCGAAACCTCCGATAATGATATTGAGCAGCGGGCTGCTGTTAATCCACGCGGCGGGAGAAGAGCGGTCGGGCTTTTCTATGACTTCCACCTGCATTATCTCTTCTGTAAACGTGTCGCTGACCTCGAGTATGCGCTCTGCCCGTTTGGGCCTTATAAAATATGCGACGAACACTATTACAAGGAAGAGAATGATATTTTGACCGATGATAAGAGGATTGACGACAGTATCGGCGAGCGGGATAGTGTCGGGGATAAGCGCGCGCACAGCGTCGCTGACGACGAGGCCCTGAAGATAGCCTGGGGTTGCGCCGTACAGAGGCGCCGCCTGCGAAATGCCGACGCCGGCGCACTCAACGCCCCAGAGATATGCGACAAGCCAGGGAACGTCGAGTTTGTAGCCTTTCTTTTTGCCCTGAGCGGCGCACAGACGGCCAAGAACTATTGAACCCATCATTCCGAGGCCCCAGTGTACCCACCAGATAATTATAGTGGCAACGCCGCACAGCAGCATCGCGCCGGCGGTGGTGTTTGGAATTGAGGCAAGCTTTGTGAGCCCTCTTTTGACCACGGGGGCACTGGCGAGTATGAAGCCGGTCAGCATGACCAGGGACATCTGCATGGCGAAGGTCAGCAGGTTCCAGAATCCGCCGTTCCATGCATCGACGAGACTCTTTTTTGTTTCCGTGGACGTTATTAGAGGAGAGCCGCAGAAGATAACGGCGAGTACGGCGACAAGAATGGTAAGCAGGAAAACGAGGACGAGAGAGTTGGGCATCCAGCGGTAGCATCCATCCACAAAACGATCGGTAATACTGCGTTTTGTTGCTTTTTGTTTCATATTTTTCTCCCTTCTGATATCTGATTTGCTGCTCAGTAAGCGCGGGGAGCACCGAGGCCGATCATTTCGCGTGCCTGTGCCGTAGTCGCTATCGGGCGCCCCAGTTCGCGTGCGAGCCTGACGGCACGCTCAACCATCTGAGCGTTGCTTTCCGCAAGCTGATGCGGAGCGTAGAACACGTTGTCCTCAAGGCCTACCCGGACATGGTGACCGAGTATCATGCCCATGGCAATCATCGGGAACTGCGCTGCGCCTATGCCCACGACGTTCAGCATGCTCTCCGCCGGTAGCGCGCGCGTCGCGGCGAGCATGATGTCAGGAATCGGAAACGTGCCGTTGCCGTTGTACAGCATAGACAGCCAGTACGGAGCTTTCGCGGTGCCGTCCGCAATAAGACGGTTGAGATATTTGATATCGGCGGTGTCGAACAGCTCAAACTCGGGCTTTATATCGTTGTCAGCCATCAGTTTCGCAACGTACTTCGCATTGTCGGGAGAGATAGAATAGTGAAATTTCAGCAATCCGTCTTCGTCGCGCCCAAACAGCGGCGCCTTACGCGCCTTGACAGGCATATCCTCGCAGAAGCAATGGATGTCGAGGCTTGCGATCTCGGGCTTTGCTTTTATTGAAGCCGTCATCATGTCGCCTATGACGCCAGTCTCCTCGTTGACCATACGGCCTCCGAGGCAGGTGTTGTTGATTATAAGGTCGGGGCATTTTGCTCGGATCATTGCGTTGACTTCAGCGAACTCTTCCCATTTCCACGACATCTGCATCGGGTTCTCAGGGTTCCTGCGGTGGATATGCACTATGCTTGCTCCGGCGTTGTACGCATCGTATGCCGCCTGCGCCTGCTCGTCCGGAGACTCGGGGAGGTTGGGGTTTGCTTCTTTTCCGTGAAGGCCGCCGGTGATGGCACAGGTGATGATGAGCGGCGGCATTTTGCTCAGTCCCCCGCGGGACATTTTTTCGATATAACGTACCGGGTCGCGTATATCGCCTACAAGATAATCCCTGATTTCCATTTGTGTTCCTCCTCAAGAAATTTCAGATAATTTATCATAGTGATTTGCTAAACCAGATTAATCTTCGATGCTTCAAACGCCAGTTGTTCGCGGAATTTCGGATGCGCGACGGCGATGAGATTTGCAGCGCGTTGCCGGGCGGTGCAGCCGCGTAACTGCGCCACTCCATATTCCGTGACGATGCAGTCAACGTCGTTCTTGCTTGTCGATACTATCGCCCCTCGCTTGAGGGTGGGATTGATGCGGCTGACTTCACCGCCTTTGGCGGTAGAGGGCATGCCGATGAAAGAGCGCCCGCCCTTTGAGAGAATCGCGCCGCGCACAAAATCGGTCTGACCTCCGGTGCCGGAAAAGTGCCGCGTCCCTATGGATTCGGAAGCTACCTGTCCCCACAAATCAACTTCTATACAGGAATTTACGGACATAAAAAAGTCGTTTTGGGCAATTACGGCCGGGTCGTTCACATAGCTTACGGAATGGAACTCAACGCCGACGTTATCGTTGAGATAATCGTAGACGCGTTTTGTGCCGTAGGCGAAAGTGGTTATACTTTTGCTGCGGTGAAGTGATTTGCGCAAATTTGTTACCGCGCCGCACTCGATGAGCTCTACCATGCTGTCGGAAAACAGTTCCGTGTGTATGCCGAGATCTTTTTTGCCCTTGAGACATACCCCCACCGCGGAAGGAATAGAGCCTATCCCAAGCTGTATCGTCGCCCCGTCGGGAATCTCGTCGGCTATGAGCTCCCCTATGGCACGGCTCACGTCGTCTACCTTAGCCGCGACGGCCTCGGGCAGCGCCGCATCGCTTTCACACAGCAGTTCGACCTGAGAAATATGTATCTGCTGGTCGCCAAACGTCCGTGGCATGTTTTTGTTCACCTCAAGGAAAATATGCCGGGCCTTCCGCACTAGCGCCATACACTCGCCGCCGGTGGTGCCGAAGCTGAAATAACCGTGGGCGTCCATTGGCGAGACGGCGGCGTAAAACACGTCGAGGTCTATGTACCTGTCGTAAAGCGCGGGGACGTCTCTGTAATAAGAAGGCATTATGTCGGCCGCGCAATTTGAAAAAGCAGTTCTGGCATAGGGTGTAGAGAACCAGGAGACTTCGGAGTAACGTCCTTTTAGCTTTTCATCAAAAAAAGGGGACGGATATATCGACATGGTCTGATGATGTAATATTCCGCGCCTGTCGTCGCTTTGCATTTCCGCTCCGAGCGCGGCTGTTATCGAGGCGGGCTCGCTCAGACAAGTGCCGCCCGCGCATACATACCCCGAGCATATGCGCGCGGCTATCTGCTCCGCCGTACATAGTTTCCGCAGGTATTCATCCATATATTTTTCCGGCATTTAATATTCCCCTTTCATATTTTCGCGCCTGATTAATATGCAAAGACAACGATAAAATTGCTTTTCGGCAGGCTGCCCCCGGCCTACTAAAAATATATGCAGAGGTTTTTCGCTTATAATTTTTTTATTCTCCGTTTTAATATAAAAAACCCGGGAAACAGAGCTTTTTGCAACACTGCTTCCCGGGCGATTATAACGAAACCTAGATGCTGTTTGTTACATCTGCATCCCGCATTTTTTATCCTAATATCAAAGCTGTAAAATTTAAGTTTCTTAAATGAAATATATTAATCAATTTTTGCGCCTGAAATTCTGATATCTGGACAAAGCTCCCGATTGCGGGGCGGATTTTGGCGCATAAGTAAGATGAGCGCGGCCATTCAAACAAAGAATGACCGCGCTCGTTATATATGGAATTTTTCGGTTATTTCCTCGAATACAGGCTCATTCCAACGAGCAGGCAGCCCTGGATATAAGGCACGGAGTTTTTGGAAAGCCAGTCGAGCAGCTCGGGGCTTTCGGCGCCGGGCTGGATGACGACGCATTTGAACATCTTCTTGTTTTCCTTCACCAGTTCAAGACCTTTGTCCGCGCGTATGCACAGATCGATTATGTCTATATCGCCCGGCACGTCGTTTATGGAGGCGAGCTCCTTGCCGACGCCGTAAGCGGTATAGCCCTTTTCGGCAAGTCCATTCTTTATCTTGGCCGCGTATTTTTCACTGTTTGTTGTATCTCCGACGACGACGAAATTCTTCTGGTTCATTATTTCCTTAAGATCCATGAAAATGCCTCCTTTATATTTTTATATCATGTCCAGACAAACAAAACTATTGCAAAAACGACAAAGTCAATATCCCGCAGAACGGTCAACGAGATGCGCGAGCGTCTCGCCGCGGCAGTATCGTCCGAGATTTTCGCAGAACATATCTACGTCTATGTCGCAGGTGACGCCGAGCGACATGTTGCCGGAGACGTGCGGCGTTATTATGCAGTTGCGCGCGGTCCAGAGCGGGCTTGACGGGGGAAGAGGCTCGACCGCCGTGACGTCGAGAGCGGCGCCGCCGAGCCTTTTCGAGTTCAGCGCCGCTGCGAGCGCATCCTCGTCGACAGCGCTGCCGCGCCCGACGTTTACGAGCACGGCGTTTTCGCCGAGAAGAGCGATGCGCTTTTCGGACATGAGGTCCGATGTCTCCTTCGTCCCTGGAACGCAGAGAACGACCGCGTCGGCGCCGACGAGCGCAAAATCGAGGTCGGCTGTCAGGTAGCTTTCGTCGAAGCAGCTGGGAAGCGGCCTGTCTGCCCGCCGCACGCCGCGTATGCAGGCCGCGCCGAGAGCCTTGGCGCGCTCCGCGAAGGAGGTTCCGATATTGCCTGTGCCGACGACGGTCAGCGTGCTCCCGTATATCGAGCGTATGCGCCCGATATTGCGCCAACCGCGCGCATCGGTAACCGCACGGTATTCCGGCATGCGCCGCAAAAGCATCAGCAGCGTCATGATTATGTGCTCGGAGATGGTTATGCCGTAGGCTCCTGCGGAGTTTGTTAAAAGAACGTCCCTGCTTGCGTATATGTATGGAGCGCAGTAAGCGTCCACGCCTGCGCTGGCGCAGGCGTGCCATTTGAGCGATTTTGCCTCGCACAGAAGCTCCGCGGGGATGTAGCCGTAGAGTATTTCACATTCGCCGATCCTCGCCGCAATGTCGGCGTCGCTAGTAAAATAGTGTATCTTCAATCCATACTCCGAAGCGGCGGCCTCTATCTTCTTTTTGTGTTCAGCAGTCAAAAAATCGGCCATGATCCCGAGAGAATTTTCCATTTTTTGTCAGTTCCCTTCAAGTATCCGTTCTGCACAGCGTATGCCGTCCGCCGCAGCGGACATTATCCCGCCAGCGTAGCCCGCGCCCTCGCCACAGGGGTACAGCCCGCGAACCGGAGACTGGAAGGTCTCGTCGCGGATTATACGCACTGGAGAGGACGAGCGCGTCTCGACCGCGGTAAGCACCGCGTCGCCGTCTAAAAATCCGGCTATTCGCTCGTTGAAAATCGGAAGCGCGCCGGCGATCGCATCGCAGATAAAGTCCGGAAGGCATTCGTGCAAATCCGTCCAGTGGACGGCGGGGCGGTATGTCGGAACGACTTTTCCCGCGCCTTGAGACGGACGCCCGGCGAGGAAATCCCCGACGCGCTGCGCAGGAGCCGCGAAGCCGCCGCCGCCGAGACGGAATGCCGCTTCCTCGAGCCGGCGCTGGAACTCGACGCCCGCAAGCGGCGAGTCCGAGCCGAAGTCCTCCGGCCTGATTCCGACGAGCAGTCCGCCGTTTATATTTTCTCCGGAGCGCGCGTAATCGCTCATGCCGTTCGTAACGAGCCGTCCGTCCTCGGACGCGGCGGCGACGACCTGCCCGCCGGGGCAGACGCAGAACGAAAACGCGCTTCGCCCGCTGCCGAGGTGGCAGGAGAGCTTGTACGACGATACGGGGAGCGCGGGGTGTCCGGCGTATTTTTTGTATTGCGCCATGTCGATGTCACGCTGAAGATGCTCGATACGCACGCCGACAGCGAAGGGCTTTCGCTCCATGGGAACGCCGAGCCGATACAGCATTTCAAACGTGTCGCGCGCGCTGTGCCCCACGGCGAGAACGACGTTTTCGGTCGGAATCGCTCCGCCTGCGCAGCAGGAAAGCACGCCTGCGCCGCATATTTTTCCGTCTTGTATATCGAGATTATCAAGCTGCGCGCCATAGCGTATGTCGCAGCCGGAGGCTGTCAGGTCGGCGCGGATATTCTGCAGCACGCCGAACAGCTTGTCTGTTCCTATGTGCGGTTTGGCGTCGATGAGTATTTCTGGCGGCGCGCCGTGGAAAACGAGCTGCTCGAGTATATAGCGGTTGCGCGGATCATGCGTGCCGGTGTTGAGCTTGCCATCCGAAAACGTGCCGGCTCCGCCCTCGCCGAACTGGACATTGGAGCTTTTACTGAGGAGACCAGTCTTCCAGAAAAACGCAACGTCCTCGCGCCGCTGCTCGACGCTCTGCCCGCGCTCCAGAAGTATCGGTTTCGCGCCGGCCTTCGCCAGCGTCAGCGCGCAGAAGAGCCCGGCGGGGCCCGCTCCGACGACTATCGGAGGGTTGGCGAACGCGGGCGAAGAGGATGGTGGCGAGTATTTTTTCTTATCCGCGAGAGTGACGCTCTGCGAGCGGACGCGGGATAATATTTTATTTTCGGATTTGACTTTCACGTTGACGGAGTATGTTATCCGCACGTCCTCACGGGCATCGACCGATTTGCGTGTTATGTTCAGAAGCTCTATCGCGCCCTGCGGCACGCGCAGTCTTTCCGAGGCTCTGGAGACAAGCAGGCCTTCACTCTCGTCTGGCGAGAGGCGTATGCCATCGATATGCAGCATATTTCCGCGTCCTTTCAACATTTTACGACTATTATAATAGCATTATAGTATGGTTTAAGCTCCGCCGCAAGAAATATAAAAAAGCGCGGGGTTTATCCCCTGCGCTTTTTTGAGAATATGAGCGACAGTCCGGCGTAAACGAGGAACGCGCCGAACAGCTTTTTCAGCAGCCACACGTCGGCCGCCGCTGCGAGAAAAGTTCCGCCCACCGCGAAGGCAACGCCCCACGGAATGCAGACCTTTGCGACAGGCGCGCTGACGTAGCCGTTTTTTCTGTGCAGCACAAGCGACAGCGCAGCGGTCGGGAGAAAATACATGAGGTTTATCGTCTGTGCCGCGGCGTAGTCCAGGCCGAGAAACAGCGTCATTATGAGCAGCAGCAGCGTGCCGCCGCCCACGCCGAAGGAGGACAGTATCCCGGTCGCGAAGCCGACGAGCGCGGGTATTATCCACTCGGTCATATTAGGTATCGTACAGCCGCGTACAGCACGAACGCACCGAACACACGCCGAAGCCACAGCGCGTCGACCTTTTCAAAAAGTTTTCCGCCGAGCAGCCCGCCTGCCGCGCCGCCGGCCATATACGGAAGCGCCTCGATAAAGATAAAGCCGCTGTGCATCATGTGCGCGAAAAGCGAAACGGCGCATATCGGAAGTATGACCGCGACGGAAGTCGCAAACGTTTCCTTTTCACTGATGCGGACGCGGTGCATCAGCAGAGGGACGAGCACCATTCCGCCTCCGCCTCCGAACATACCGTTTACAAGTCCAGCCGCGCCCCCGGCTAGGCGGCATTTCATTTTGTTGTCCATGTTGCCGTTCCTCCAAAGACGCCGTAATAATATATGTACGGCGTCCGACGCCGGACGCCGCGTCCCGTTGGAAAAAGCTCAGCTCAGCTTAAAGTTCTCGCAGTCGGTGCACTTGACCTCTGTGGGGTTGGACTCATGGGTAGCGACGGTAATGCTGTTCAGGCCACAGAAGTCCTGGCCTTCGCAATGGTTGGCGCACTGCTTGACATTGCACCGGATCGCCTTGTTGGGGGCGCAGCCGTAGCTGTTCTCAGACATAAGATGTTCCTCCTTGAAATTGTTTTGATTTTCGAGAGGGTGGTAAATTATGCTCTCTCCGCCATTTATTTTGCTCCGCGCAGGAAAAATTATTCATGCATTTTTATACATTGTATTCAATAAAATATACATTGATTCGCATCAAAAACAACAAAGCAATACGCACGATACAAGTGAAAAATGGCAAAATAGCAATTGCATATTCATTCAAAAGTAGTATAATTACCCTAATGTATTAAAACACTATTCAGCATACGGAGGCCGTTGATATGAAAAAGATAAAGAAAGTCGTTCTCGCATATTCAGGAGGACTCGATACGTCGGTTCTTATTCCATGGCTCAAGGAGCATTACGACAACTGCGAGGTCATCGCCGTGTCCGGCAACGTCGGGCAGGCGGAGGAGCTTGTCGGACTTGAAAAGCGCGCGCTTAAGACCGGAGCGTCCAAGCTCTATGTTGAGGACCTGACCGATGAATTCGTCAACGATTATATTATCCCAACGGTGCAGGCCGGAGCTGTCTACGAGGACGGCTACCTGCTCGGCACCTCGTTCGCGCGTCCGCTTATAGCAAAGCGGCTGGTAGAAATTGCCAAAAAGGAACACGCCGACGCAATAGTCCACGGCTGCACCGGCAAGGGCAACGACCAGGTGCGCTTTGAGCTGGCGATACGCCACTTTGCGCCCGACATGACTATAATTGCGCCGTGGCGTTTCTGGGAATTCAAGTCACGCGACGACGAGATAGACTATGCCGAGTCGCACAAAATACCGCTCAAGATAAACCGCGAGACCAATTATTCAAAGGACAAGAATCTCTGGCATCTGTCGCACGAGGGACTTGACCTCGAGGATCCGGGCAACGAGCCGACATACGAGAAGGACGGCTTTCTCGAGATGGGGGTATCCCCGATGCAGGCGCCGGACAAGGCCGAGTATATAACGCTCGATTTTGAAAAGGGAGCGCCAGTAGCGCTTAACGGCAAGGGCATGGCGGCGAAAGACATCATCCTCGCGCTTAATAAGATAGGCGGGAAGAACGGCGTCGGCCTCGTTGACCTAGTCGAGAACCGTCTCGTCGGAATGAAGAGCCGCGGGGTCTATGAGACTCCGGGCGGATCGATACTTTATCGCGCGCATCAGGTTCTCGAGACCATCACGCTCGACAAGGAGACCGCGCGCTATAAGCAGCAGGTCGCCATCAAGTTTGCGGACATCGTCTACAACGGCCAGTGGTACACCCCGCTGCGCGAGGCGCTGAGCGCCTTCGTCGCGAGTACTCAGCAGACTGTTACCGGCACTGTCCGTCTCAAGCTCTACAAGGGCAACATTATCAACGCGGGCGTCTGGTCGCCATACACTCTGTACGACGAGGGCATCGCGTCCTTCGGCGCCGAGGAGTCCATCTACGATCAGTCTGATTCTGAGGGTTTCATCAAGCTC
The DNA here is from genome assembly GCA_034926415.1 of Oscillospiraceae bacterium. Classification (GTDB taxonomy): domain Bacteria; phylum Bacillota; class Clostridia; order Oscillospirales; family Oscillospiraceae; genus JAYFRC01. The sequence goes on along the minus strand of JAYFRC010000056.1, from coordinate 19,313 downwards.
TTCGGACTGCCGATAACCGTCAAGGCGCTGCTCGACGCAAAGCGCGACGACGCGGTCGTTGCCGCAAAGAAAAAGAAGAGCATAAAATCGGCGGCGAAGAAGCCTGCCGCAAAGAAAGCCGGCAAATGATTTGGAAAGGCGGAGACAATCATATTTTCTCCGCCTTCCAATTTTATTCAACTACATTTGAGAGGACGAAACCCATGAAGCTATGGTCAGGGCGTTTCCGCAAGGAGACTGATGCGCTCGTCAACGATTTCAATTCCTCAATTTCCTTCGACGCGCGCATGTACCGCGAGGATATCGAGGGGAGCATCGCCCACGCGTCGATGCTCGGAAAACAGGGCATTATTGCGCCCGCCGACGCGGAAAAGATCGTCGCGGAGCTTAAAACCATTCTCGCTGACATAGAGGCCGGGAAGATAGAATTTTCCGCGGACAACGAGGACATACACATGAATATAGAGGCGATACTGACGCAGCGCATAGGCGATGCAGGCAAGCGCCTCCACACCGCGCGCAGCCGCAACGACCAGGTGGCTGTGGATTTCAGACTGTACTTAAAGCGTGAGATTGCGGAGATACGCGGCGAGCTGCTCGATTTCCAGAAAGTGCTCGTAAAGCAGGCAAAGCTGCACACCGACACCGTGTTTCCCGGCTACACGCATCTTCAGCGCGCGCAGCCGATAACCTTCGCGCAGCACCTGCTGGCTTACGCAAATATGCTCTGCCGCGACGTGACGCGGCTTGAGGATTGCACAGAGCGTATGGACGAGTGCCCGCTCGGCTCCGGCGCTCTCGCGGGGACGACGTATCCCATAGACCGCTTCGCGACAGCGGAGGCGCTCGGATTCAGAAAACCGATGGACAACAGCCTCGACGGAGTTTCCGATCGCGACTACGCGCTTGAGTTTCTTTCTGATATGTCGATACTCATGATGCACCTCTCGCGCTTTGCGGAGGAGACGATACTCTGGTGCAGCTGGGAGTTCAGGTTCGTCACGCTCGACGACGCGTATTCGACAGGCTCGTCCATCATGCCCCAGAAAAAGAACCCCGATGTGTCGGAGCTGGTGCGCGGCAAGACCGGCCGCGTTTACGGCGACCTGATGAGTCTGCTGAGTGCGATGAAGTCGCTGCCGCTGGCGTACAACAAGGATATGCAGGAGGACAAGGAACCCGTGTTCGACGCGGTGGACACCGTTAAGATGTGCGTGCCGGTGTTCGCGGCTATGATTGACACAATGACCGTAAACAAGGAAAATATGCGCGCGGCTGCCGGACACGGATTTATCAACGCCACCGACTGCGCCGATTATCTGACGAAAAAGGGTATGCCTTTCCGCGACGCGTACACCGCCGTAGGCAATCTTGTTTATTACTGTCAGGAAAATGGAAAAACTCTGGAGGAGCTTTCCATCGGGGAATTCAAAAAGGTTTCGCCTCTGTTTGAGGGTGACGTGTACGACGCGCTGAACATGGAAAACTGCGTGCAGACACGCCGCAGCTTCGGAGGACCCGCAAAAAGCGAGACGGAGCGTCAGATAGGCGTTATAGAAAAATTTATCGAGGCGAGGAACAATGAGTAAACATATCGTTTACATCGACGGGAAAGAGGGAACTACCGGCCTTCAGATATACGACCGCATCGCGGCGCGCGGAGACATCGAGCTGCTGCTAATCGACGATGAAAAGCGCAAGGATACGAATGAGCGCAAAAAACTCATCAACGCGTCCGACGTTGTGTTTCTGTGCCTTCCTGACGCGGCGGCTAAGGAAGCTGTCGGGCTTTGCGAAAACACTAGAACGCGCATCATAGACGCGTCCACGGCGCACCGAACCGACGACGGCTGGACTTACGGTTTCCCCGAGCTGTCAAAAGGGCAGAGGGGAGCGATAGCGGCTTCAAAGCGCGTCGCCAATCCCGGATGCCACGCGAGCGGATTTATATCGTCGGTGTATCCGCTTGTAAAAACGGGGATTATCCCGAAAAATTACCCGCTGACCTGCTGCTCTCTTACGGGTTATTCCGGAGGGGGCAAAAAGATGATAGCAGAGTACGAGGCGCCAGACAGAGACGAGCGGCTCGCGTCCGACAGGATATACGGCCTCGACTTAAAGCACAAGCATCTTCCCGAGATGGTAAAGGTCTGCGGACTTGAGCGCGCGCCGGTGTTTTTGCCGATAGTCGGCGATTACTATAAGGGAATGGCGACGACGATAATGCTCTGCAACGATATGCTTTCCGGCAAACCGTCGTCGGAGGATATATGGGAAAAATTGGAAGAATACTACAGGGATGAGTATTTTGTGTCGGTTGCTCCGTTCGGCGGCGACGAAAAGGTGATATTATCTTCGACTAACGCCGGCTCGAACAAGCTGAGGCTCATAGTAAGCGGGAACGGCCAGCAGACCGTGGTTACGGCGCTATTCGATAACCTTGGCAAAGGCGCCTCGGGCGCTGCCGTACAGAACATGAATGTAATGCTCGGACTGGACGAGAAAACGGGACTTGAATAAACGAAAGAGGGCGGAGTGATGAAAAGCATCAACGGCGGTGTGTGCGCGCCGAAAGGATTTTACGCGGCGGGACTCCGATGCGGGGTAAAGGAAAATGCTCCGAAGGACAAGAACGATCTGATGCTGATATTCTCGGAGAAAAAATGCAGCGCTTATGGGATGTACACTCAAAACGTCGTCAAGGCCGCGTCTGTGCGACTGACGATGGAGAATCTCAAAAACGGCGCGGCGCAGGCCGTAGTCGCAAATTCCGGCAATGCCAACGCCTGCTGCGATAAAAGCGACGAGAATGCGCAGCGCATGTGCGCGTCCGCGGCCGAAGTCCTCGGCATAAAACCGGAGGACGTGGCCGTGGGCTCTACCGGCGTCATTGGACAGACGCTGAATATCCGCGCGATAGAGAGTGGGATTCAGACCGCCGCCGCGTTTTTGAGCCGCGATGGCAGCGACTCGGCCGCCAGAGCCATTATGACGACCGATACCGTGAAGAAGGAATTCGCGGTCAATACGATGATAGGCGGAAAGAGCGTTAAGATCGGCGGAATATCCAAGGGATCAGGAATGATACATCCGAATATGGGCACGATGCTCTGCTTCATCACCACCGACTGCGCCATATCGAAAGCGATGGTGAAAGCCGCGCTGAAAGAGGCCGTGCGCGTCAGCTTCAACCGCATAAGCGTGGACGGAGACACATCGACGAACGACACCTGCGTCCTTCTTGCCAACGGCATGGCGGGGAATCCGGAGATAAAAGCAAAGGGCGAAGATTTTGAAATATTCCTCGCAGCGCTCACGGATATATGCGTGAAGCTTGCGCGGGCTATGGCGAAGGACGGCGAGGGCGCGAAGCACCTGATAACCTGCAATGTTACGGGCGCAAAAAGCGAGACGCAGGCCGAGACGATAGGAAAGAGCGTAATAGGCTCGTCGCTGACGAAAGCCGCTATCTTCGGCGCGGACGCGAACTGGGGCAGAGTGCTCTGCGCGATGGGATACTCGGGCGAGAGTTTCGACCCCGATAAGGTCGACGTGAGATTTTCGTCAAAAGCCGGGCGCATAACGGTTTGCCGCGCCGGGCGCGGGCTTGCGTTCGACGAGGACAGGGCGAAGAAGATACTTTCGGCTGACGAGGTCACGATAGGCGTCAAAATGGGCGAGGGAAAAGGCTCGGCAGTTTGCTGGGGATGCGATCTTACATATGATTATGTAAAAATAAACGGCGATTACAGGACTTGATGGAAATTTTTGGAAGGTGAATAGATAATGAACATATCCAATATCGACAGAGCAACTGTGCTGGCCGAGGCAATGCCCTATATACGCAGATTCAACGGCAAAACTATAGTCGTCAAGTACGGCGGGAACGCCATGGTTTCGGAGGAACTGCGCGAGGCGGTCATTTCGGATATCATGATGCTGAACCTTGTCGGTATCAACGTTATCGTCGTACACGGCGGAGGGCCGGAGATAACGCAGATGCTCAAAAAAATAAACAAAAAGAGCGAATTCGTAAACGGTCTTCGCTACACCGACGAAGAGACCATGGACGTCGTTCAGATGGTGCTTTGCGGAAAGGTGAACAAGGACCTCGTGACTTTGCTGAACCGCGCCGGAGGAAAGGCCGTCGGCATATGCGGAATCGACGGGGGACTGCTTAAGGCGAAGAAAAAGAGCGGCGACGGATTTGATTACGGCTATGTCGGCGAGATAACCGAGGTCAATCCAGGCGTGATAAACACCGCCGTGGCCGCGGGTTATATGCCGATAGTTTCGACCGTCGCCCAGGGTGTCGACTGCGACAGCCCCTATAATATCAACGCCGACACCGCTGCCGCGAAGATAGCGACGGCAATAGGCGCGGAAAAGCTTATACTGCTTACCGACGTTCGCGGGCTTCTGCGCGACGCGAAGGACGACTCTACGCTTATTTCGAGAGTGAAGGTCTCCGAGGTGCCGGGGCTTGTAAACGACGGGATAATCAGCGGCGGAATGATACCGAAGATAGACTGCTGCGTCGAGGCTGTGCGCTCGGGAGTCAAGCGCGCGCACATACTCGACGGAAGAATCCCGCACTCAATACTCATCGAGGTGCTGACGGACGCCGGCATCGGAACGATGATTTTCTGAGCCGGACAGGAGACAAGAGCTTGAAACGGGCTGAAGCGTCAATATGATTTGCTTTAAGCACGTTTTGCAGTTACTGCCGGAGCAGCAAATGCGAAGCAGGCACATTATGACCATCACTTTATTATGGCCGTTTTGTGACTTGAGTTAAGCGAAAGGAATGGTCATAACGATGACATTTGAAGAGATAAAAAAACTCGACGAGGAAAACGTACTTCAGACATACGGCCGATTTCCAGTAGCGCTCGACCACGGACAGGGCGCGATGCTGTACGACGTGGAGGGAAAAGAGTATGTCGACTTTACGAGCGGCATCGGAGTAAACTGCCTAGGCTACGGCAACTGGCAGTGGGCGAGCGCAGTGGGTGCGCAGGCGCTTAAGCTGGCGCACTGCTCAAACCTGTTTTATTCGGAGCCCTACATAAAGCTGGCCTCGGCGCTCTGCGATCGCAGCGGCATGAGCGGAGCATTTTTCGCCAACGGAGGAGGCGAGGCCAACGAGGGCATGATAAAGCTTGCGAGAAAGTACAGCTTTGACAAATACGGCAAGGGCCGCTCTGCGATAATAACGTTCAACAATTCTTTCCATGGCCGTACGATAACGACGCTCGCGGCGACGGGACAGGATCAGTTCCATAACTATTTTTTCCCATTTACCGAGGGCTTCCGCTATGCTGATGCCAACGACATCGGCAGTGTGAGGAAACAGGGCGGAGATGATGTCTGCGCCGTTATGCTGGAGCTAGTGCAGGGCGAGGGCGGGGTGCTTCCGATGAAGAAAGAGTTCGTGCATCAGCTCGCGGTGCTCTGCGCAGAAAACGACTGGCTGCTGCTTGTGGATGAAGTGCAGACCGGCGTCGGACGCACGGGAACGCTGTTCGCATACCAGCAGTACGGCGTGCTGCCGGATGTGGTGTCGTTTGCAAAAGGTATAGGCGGCGGTCTCCCGCTCGGCGGAATACTCGCCAACGAGAAGTGCAAAAACGTGTTCGGGCCTGGTATGCACGCGACGACCTTCGGAGGGAACCCGATAGCATGCGCCGGAGGCTGCGAGGTTTTGAAGGTACTCGACGACAAACTGCTCGATTCCGTCAAGGAAAAGGGAGCGTACATAAGGAGCTTCATCGAGGGACTTAACAGCGACTATGTTGTGTGTACGCGTGGTCTCGGACTTATGATAGGCGTGCAGATAAAGAGCGCGAGCCACAAGAAGCTTGCCATGGACATGATAGAAAACGGACTGCTCGTACTCACCGCCGGAAGCGACGCGCTGCGCCTGCTGCCGCCGCTGACGATAACGAAGGAAGAGATCGATAAGGGACTTGCGATAATGGAAAAAGTTCTCGTCAAATAAATTGGAGGGAAAAATTATGACAGACCTGCTCAAGCTGCTCGACCTGAGCCGCGAGGATATTTACAAAATACTTGACACCGCGGATCAGCTGAAATACGACCAGAAGCACGGCATCCGGCATGAGATGCTTCGCGGCCAGAATCTTGCGATGATATTTGAAAAGAACTCGACCCGTACCCGCGTCTCGTTTGAGACTGGAATATACCAGCTCGGAGGACAGGGAATATTCCTCTCTTCAAGGGAATCCCAGCTCGGCCGCGGCGAGCCGATAGAGGACACCGCGCGCGTGCTGTCCCGCTATTGCGACGGAATAATGATAAGGACGTTCAGTCAGGCGGACGTCGAAAAACTCGCCGAGTACGCGGACATCCCGGTCATCAACGGCCTTACCGATTTCTGCCATCCCTGTCAGGTGCTCGCAGACCTTCTGACGATACGCGAGAATAAGGCGCGGCTCGAGGGCCTTAAGGCTTGCTTCATCGGTGACGGCAACAACATGGCGAACTCCGTCATCGTCGGCTGCATGAAGTGCGGCATGGACGTGGCCATCGCCTGCCCGAAGGATTACAGACCAAGCAAGAAGGTGTTGGACTTTGCAAAGACCGTGACCGACGCAAAGCTGACCGTTACAGAGAGCTGCGAGGAAGCGGCGACAGGCGCCGACGTCATGTTCACCGACGTCTGGGCGAGCATGGGGCAGGAGGACGAGCGCGCGAAGCGCATCGCGGCGTTTGAAGGCTTCCAGATAAACGAGAAACTGATGCGAGTAGCAAACGCGGGATGCATGGTGCAGCACTGCCTTCCGGCGCACAGAGGCGAGGAAATCACCGCGGGCGTGTTCGAGGCTCACGCGGACGAGATATTCGCCGAGGCCGAGAACAGGCTCCACGCGCAGAAAGCGATAATGTCGCTGCTGATGCGGAAATAAAAAGACAAAAAATATCCGTCCCGAAAGGGACGGACATTTTTTAATATTGCCGTGCTTACAGAAGCTTTCTTCTTCGAAGGACAAAGAAAGCAACGACGCAGATTATAAGCGTCAGTACGCAGATGATTCCGAAGCCGTATGGCGTTTTCGCAAGCGGCATCCATTCGGTTGACACGTTCATTCCGAAGAGCCCCGAGATAATAGTGGGTATAGCCATGACGAGGGTTATCGACGTGAGGAACTTCATTATGTTGTTCAGACGATTGTTGATTATCGTCGAAAGCAGCTCAGAAGTACCGTTTATTATGTCGCGGTAAATGGACGTCATTTCGATAGCCTGCTTGTTCTCGACTATTACGTCGTCGAGCAGTTCGCGGTCTTCGGGGTACTGCTTCAATCTAGTATAGCGGGACAGACGGTCGAGCACGACGCCGTTGGCTCGAAGCGACGTGGCAAAGTAGACGAGAGTGGATTCAAGCTCATGCATGCCGATAAGGTCGGGATCGCGGTTGTTGTCGCTTATCTTCTCTTCTATCTCCTGACGGCGCTTATCGATGATGCGGAGGTTTGTCTGGTAAAGGCTCGACGCCTGCATCATTATCTGATAGATGAAGCGCATGCGCTTTTTTGTGCTGAAATCGCGGACGCGGTGCTCGGTAAAATACTGGAGCACAGGCGTGTCCTCGGCGCAGACGGTTATGATAACCTCGTCGCAGAGAATTATGCCGAGAGGGATGGTAGTGTAGGTGTCGCGCTCGTTGCGCACCTCACGCGTAGGTATGTCGACGAGGATGAGGGTATATCCGTCCTCAAGCTCTATACGCGAGCTCTCCTCGTCGTCGAGGGCTGCACGGACATCGGCGATGTCTATGTCGAACTCGGCGGCTATCTGTTGGCTTTCAGCGATAGACGGCTTTATCATTTGTATCCAGCAGCCATCCTCATAAGCCGATATTTCATGGAGAACGCTGTCATCTGTTCTGTACTGCTTTATCATTGCGGCACCGCCTTTCCGATGTATTTTGCGTGCTCTGGCTCTGCAGAAAAATAAAAAATCCCAAAGCCGATGAACGTCGTTCGGAGGCCTTGGGAGAACAAGCAAATGTATCGCCGCGAAAGCGACGTACAACCGTTTGAGCTTTAGCATCAGAGGGCTTGTAATTGTATTAGAAGACGCCTTGATTTCGACATCTCCTGCTGACCATCCCGCGGTGTCTCCACCGCTGCGCGGCAACAATCCGTATCCCTCCGGTAGCCTTGCCTACCGGATAATTCAGTTCCCTAATATAGTATGACAAACACTCGCACCTGTCAACCCTGTTTTATTTACACCGATATCGATTTTTGATTGCCAATTTTTGGACGGATTTTGTCTTGTGGATTGTGCAGAATGATGATATAATATGCAACATGATATAATATGTAAGATGATGTTATAATACATAAAATACAGTAAATTTTCCGGAAACGAGGAATTATTGTGAATTATAAGGAAGAATTTATCCGGTTTATGGTTGATTCGGGGGTGCTTACCTTCGGCGACTTCATAACCAAGAGCGGACGCCGCACGCCGTATTTCGTGAACACCGGAAATTATGAGACCGGCGCTCAGGCGTCGAAGCTGGGGGACTATTACGCAAAGTGCATTCAGGAAAACATGCCCGAAGGCGTGGACGCGCTTTTCGGCCCAGCCTACAAGGGCATACCTCTCGTCGTCGCAGCGGCGGGCTCGCTCTACCGCGACTATGGCCGCGACCTGCCTTACTGCTTCAACCGCAAGGAAGCGAAGGATCACGGCGAGGGCGGAAACATCGTCGGTTACAAGCCGAAGGACGGCGACCGCATCGCAATAGTCGAAGACGTGGTAACGGCCGGAACTGCCGTGCGCGAGAGCATCGCGTTTTTCAAGACTGTGGCGGACGTTGAGATAAAGGCACTGTTCGTCTCGGTCGACCGCATGGAAAAAGGCACCGGAGAGATGACAACTCTGAACGAGCTGCGTCAGCAGTACGGGATAAAAGTTTTTCCGATAGTCACCGTGCGCGAGGTCATCGACGCGCTTTATAACAAGCCCGTGAACGGAAAGGTCATTATCGACGACGAGGTGCGCTCGCGCATGGAGGAATACTTAAAACAATACGGAGGGAAATAAACATTTATAAATCGAAGCTCGGGGAGGGAACGGGTTTTGAACGCTCACGAGGGGCACAGAAAGAGAAAACGCGCTCAGTTCATGAAGAGCGGGCTCGCCTCGCTCAGCGAACACGAGGCGCTTGAGATTTTGCTTTATTACGCTATTCCGCGACGTGACACAAACACGGTTGCACACGCGCTGCTGGCTAGGTTCGGCAGTCTTGACGCCCTGCTCAAGGCTCCGGCAGAGGAGATTGAAAAGATTGAGGGCGTCGGAGAATACGCTGCGTCGCTCATAAAGCTCGTGCCGGACATATACAGAAAGAGTCAGACGGAGAAAGAGGGCAAAACCGTTATTCTTAACTCCGTGACGTCCGCTGGAGAGTTCTTTATGAAGCGTTTTATAGGGGAGCGCAACGAGGTCATGTACGAGGCGACACTCGACAAAAAGGGAAAAGTTATCGCATGCCACAGGATAAGCGAGGGCAACGTCGACCGACTCGGAGTGAATATACGCATGATAGTCGAGACCGCGCTGATAGACAATGCGAGCGCCGTGATGCTAGCGCACAACCATCCAAGCGGAATTGCGCTTCCGTCGAAAGCGGACAACACGATGACGTTTTGCGCAAGGGACGCGCTGGAGACCGTGAGCGTCGCGCTCGTGGACCACATAATAGTGGCCGACGACGATTACGTATCGCTGGCGGCGAACGGGCTGCTTGAGAAAAAAGGCCTTATATGAAAAACAAGGAAATAAAAACCAATGTTATGCGCATACTTGAACAAAAGAAGGTGTCATACGCGCCGCACGAGTACGAACACGGCGATGGGGCCGTGGACGGAGTTTCTGTGGCGCGGATGCTCGGGCAGGACCCCGCCGCTGTGTTCAAGACACTCGTGACAAAGGGCGCGGGCGGGGGATATTTTGTCTTCGTCGTGCCGGTTGCCGAGACGCTCGACCTGAAAAAAGCAGCGAAAGCCACGGGAGAAAAATCCGTGGCGATGCTGCATGTTAGCGAGATAAACGATGTTACCGGGTACGTTCGCGGCGGATGCAGTCCCGTGGGCATGAAGAAACAGTTTCCCACCGTGTTTGATGGGAGCTGTCTTTTGCATAAGACGATAATGGTAAGCGCGGGGAAAATAGGATATCAGATAGAGGCCGAGCCGCGAAAGCTCATGGAGCTCACGCGCGCTTCGGCGGCGGATATAATTGTAAAGGAATAAGAACAAGGATGACCGATAAGATAATTATAAAAGGCGCGAGGGAGAACAATCTCAAGAACATAGACGTGGAGATACCGCGCGACAAGCTGGTGGTATTTACGGGACTTTCCGGAAGCGGGAAGTCCTCGCTCGCTTTCGACACCATTTATGCCGAAGGACAGAGGCGCTATGTCGAGTCGCTCTCATCCTACGCGCGCCAGTTTCTCGGGCAGATGCAAAAACCCGACGTTGATTATATCGAGGGGCTTTCGCCCGCGATATCGATAGACCAGAAGACAACGTCTAAGAACCCGCGCTCAACGGTCGGAACCGTGACTGAAGTGTACGACTATCTGCGTCTGCTCTGGGCGCGCGTCGGCACGCCGCACTGTCCCAACTGCGGCCGTGAGATAAAGCAGCAGTCGATAGACCAGATGATAGACCAGATAATGTCGATGCCTGAGGGTACAAAGATACAGATTCTCGCGCCCGTAGTCCGCGCGCGCAAGGGCGAGCACACAAAGATTTTCGACGACGCGCGGAAGAGCGGCTACGTTCGCGCTCGCGTCGACGAAAATATGTACGACCTCAGCGAGACGATAGCTCTGGACAAAAACAAAAAGCACAGCATAGAGATAATCGTCGACCGCATAATCGTCAAGGAGGGCATACGCCAGCGCCTGACGGACAGTATGGAGACCGCGCTTGCGCTCGCGGGCGGTATTGCGATAGTCAACCTCATAAAAGAGAAAAAAGACGTGATGTTTTCGCAGAACTACGCCTGCGAATTCTGCGGGATATCCATCGAGGAGCTAGCTCCGCGCATGTTCTCGTTCAACACGCCTTACGGCGCGTGCCCGTCCTGCGCGGGACTTGGGTTCCAGCTCAAGGCCGACCCCGACATGATAATTCCCGACAGATCTCTTTCGATAATGGACGGTGCAATAACCGCAAGCGGCTGGGGCAACATACGCGGCGACAATATCGCGCGCATGTACTTCGAGGCGCTTGCGAAGCAGTATCATTTCTCGCTCACGACGCCGGTGGAGAAGCTTTCAAAGGAAGTCGTGGATGTAATACTGTACGGCACGGGCGAGGAAAAGCTGAAGCTGCACTACGACCGCGGCGGAAGCAAGGGAACGCTGATGCAGAAGTTTGAGGGCGTGGCTAACAATGTGGAGCGCCGCTACCGCGAAACGCAGAGCGACAGCGCCCGCCGAGAGCTTGAGGGCTATATGTCGGACTGCCCATGTCCCGACTGCCATGGAAAACGCCTCAAGCGCGAAAGCCTCGCGGTTACCGTCGGAGGACTTGACATAGACGCATTCACAAGACTTCCGATAACCGAAGAGCTGGAATTTGTCGGGAAGCTTGAACTGACCGAAATGCAGCACATGATAGCCGACCGAATTATCAAGGAGATACGCGACAGGCTCGGCTTTCTCGAGTCGGTGGGACTTGAGTACCTCACGCTGTCACGCAGCGCCGGAACGCTTTCTGGAGGCGAGAGCCAGAGGATACGTCTTGCGACGCAGATAGGCTCGTACCTGATGGGCGTGCTTTATATTCTCGACGAGCCGTCGATAGGTCTGCACCAGCGCGACAATGACAAGCTCATAGCCACGCTCAAACATATGCGCGATATCGGGAACACGCTCATCGTCGTCGAGCATGACGAGGACACCATGCGAGCGGCCGATTATATAATCGACGTGGGACCGGGCGCCGGCATCCACGGCGGCGAGATAGTCGCGGCTGGAACACCGGACGAGATAGCCGCGAACCCCAAATCGCTGACGGGGCTGTATCTTTCAGGGAAGAAAAAGATAATGACGCCCAAGACGCGCAGGAAAGGAAACGGAAAGTTTCTGACAGTGCTCGGCGCGAAGGAGAACAATCTTAAAAATATTGATGTTTCGATACCGCTCGGGACGTTTACCTGCGTGACAGGCGTGTCCGGAAGCGGCAAGTCGTCGCTCGTGAACGAGATAATTTTCAAAAAACTCGGCGCTGACTTAAACCGCATGAAAACGCGTCCCGGAAAGCACAGAGCCATCGAGGGCGAGGAATATCTCGACAAGATTATTGACATCGACCAGAGCCCGATAGGACGCACGCCGCGCTCGAATCCCGCGACATACACCGGATTGTTCAACGACATACGCGAGCTTTTCGCCTCGACTCAGGACGCGAAGGCGCGTGGATACAGCTCGGGCAGATTCTCGTTCAACGTGCGCGGGGGCAGGTGCGAGGCCTGCTGCGGCGATGGACTGATAAAGATAGAGATGCACTTTTTGCCCGATATCTACGTCCCCTGCGACGTCTGTAAGGGCAGGCGCTACAACCGCGAGACGCTGGAGGTAAAGTACAAGGGCAAGAACATATATGAAGTGCTCAGCATGACTGTGGACGAGGGCGTCGAATTTTTTGACAATATTCCAAAACTGAGAAGAAAGCTCTTGACGCTCCAGCAGGTAGGCCTTGGTTACGTTAAGCTCGGCCAGTCGTCGACGACGCTCTCGGGCGGCGAAGCGCAGCGCGTCAAGCTTGCAACGGAGCTTAGCAAACAGAGCACCGGAAAGACCATCTACGTTCTCGACGAGCCAACGACGGGACTTCATACCGACGATGTACGAAAGCTCATAGACGTGCTTCAGGAGCTTACCGACTGCGGAAACACCGTGATGGTCATAGAACACAATCTCGATGTGATAAAGACCGCGGATTATATTATTGACCTCGGACCAGAGGGCGGAACGGGCGGCGGAAACGTCGTCTGCTGCGGTACGCCCGAGGAAGTGGCAAAATGCGGGGAGTCATACACCGGACAGTATCTTAAAAAAGTGTTGTAACACAGCGGAAACCGCGCCGTTTTTTCACAACTTTTTCAACGCCGCATAGAATAACGGCGAGGTGAAACGGAATGGAAATAATTCGCGACGCAATCATAGCCCTGTTCGCGGCGATAGGGGTAGCGTCGGTCGTATGGATGCTCGCCGACGTTTTGTTTTCAATTGGGCGGAGAAAGCTCGAAAAGACGGTTGCCGTGGTCTCCGCCAGCGGAGACGCGCCCGCTCTCGAGCAGACGGTGGCGCTGCTTTCGCGGACGAGATTCGGGGGAAACAGATTCTGTAAAATTTTGGTATTTGACTGCGGGATGAACACGAGGGCCAGAGCTGAGGCGATACTCCTATCAACGCAGTACGACGATGTGCAGGTATGCGCGGGAGCGGACGCTGTGGAGGAGATCGCCAAAAATACATAAGCAGGAGACGGATTATGGGACAGCAGTGTACAATCGACGGAACGGTGCTGAATATCGTATATCAGAACGCCGACAACGGCTACACCGTGCTGAGGATGACCGCGACCGACGGCGAAACCGTAACGGTCGTGGGCTGCATTCCCTGCGCCGCTCCGGGCGAGGAAATGATAGTCACGGGAGAGTGGGCGCACCACCCGACGCACGGCGATCAGATAAAGGCTGAGGTCGTCGAGCGTTATCTCCCGCGAACCGAAAGCGGTATACTCGATTATCTTTCTTCCGGCGTTATAAAGGGCGTGGGCCCGGCTACGGCACAGATACTCGTTTCGCGCTTCGGCGAGGAAACGCTGGATGTGCTGGAGCTCGAACCTGAGCGTATGGCGACGCTGAAAGGCATAACGGCAAAAAAAGCCAGGGAGATATCCGAGAGCTTCAAATACCAGACGGGCATGCGCAGGATGATGGAATTTCTGTCTGCGAGCGGCCTCCCACTGACGCTTGCCATGCGGCTTTACGGGCGCTACGGCGCTGAAGCCACGGAGAAAATAAAGGAAGACCCTTATCTTCTCTGCGACGAATTTTTCGGCGTGGATTTCGCTGCGGCGGACGGCATCGCGCTATCGCGCGGGGTGGACGCGGAAGAGCCGCGCCGCGTTGAGGCGGCGGTCATCTACGAGCTTTCATATAATCTCGGCAACGGACACGTCTTTCTCCCGCGCGACAAACTGGCCGCCGCTTCGGCGCAGCTTATCGAGATAGGCACCGACACAGCCGAGATAGCGATAGACTCGCTCTGCGAAAAGGGGAAGATAATTTCAGAACGCGTGGCTGGAGTAGACGCCTGCTATCTCGCGGCGATGTATGAGGCCGAGACATTCGTATGCTCGCGTCTTGAAGCTATGCTGAAAGCGAAAGTGGACAAGGGCAGAAACATCGGCGCGATAATATCGCGCATCGAAAAAGAACAAAACATAACCTACGCTGCGCAGCAGCGAAGCGCCGTCGAGTGCGCTGCGAGAGACGGAGTCTTCCTGCTTACAGGCGGTCCCGGAACAGGAAAGACCACCTGCGTCCGCGCGATCGCTTCGTGCTTTGAGATGATGGGAATGAAAACCGAACTGGCCGCGCCCACAGGACGCGCAGCTAAGCGGCTCGGCGAGCTCTGCGGCATGGAAGGGCAGACCATTCACCGCCTGCTTGGTATGAGCTGGAACGACGCAACCGGAGAACTGACATTTTCGAAGAACGAAAACGAGCAGCTCGAAGCGGACGCCATAATAGTGGACGAGACATCGATGGTCGACCTTACGCTGCTGCGCGCACTGCTGGCCGCGCTGCGCCCGGGCTGCAGGCTCGTGCTGGTGGGCGACCCCGACCAGCTGCCGTCGGTCGGAGCGGGCAACGTTTTTTCAGACCTCATACGCAGCGGGCGGATAGAGACCGTCGCGCTGACCGAGATATTCAGGCAGGCTGAGAGTTCCGCGATAGTGCGCAACGCGCACGCCGTTAACAAGGGAATGAAGCCGCGGCTTTCAAACGACCAGAGCGATTTCTTCTTTTTAAGCCGGCGCGAGGGCGCGCGGCTTGTCGAGACCGTGGTGGATCTTTGCAAAACGCGGCTTCCGAAAAATATGAATATTCCGTCCGACCAGATACAGGTGCTCTCGCCGACGCGAAGAGGCGAGACCGGAACGGCCAATCTCAACCGCGCGCTTCAGGAAGCGCTCAATCCCGCGGCCGAGGGGAAAAATGAAAAGCGCTTTGGAGAAAGCGTGCTGCGCGAGGGCGACCGCGTGATGCAGATAAAAAACGATTACGATATAATCTGGCAAAAAGACGACGGAACCGTCGGAACGGGCGTATTCAACGGCGACGTAGGCAAGATAGCGTCGATAGACGCGAGCGGCGAGATAGTCACGATAAAATTCGACGACCACACCTGCGCCTACACGGCGGACATGCTTTCTGAAATAGAGCTTGCCTATGCGATGACGGTGCACAAATCGCAGGGCAGCGAATACCGCGCCGTGGTGCTCGCGGTGCTTAATGCGGCGCCGTCGCTTCTTGTGCGCGGCGTGCTGTACACTGCGATAACGCGAGCAAAAGAGCTAATGATAATCGCGGGCGACGATAGCGCCGTTTACCGCATGGCGGAAAACGACCGTCAGGCGCGGCGTTACAGCGGGCTTCGCGCGCGGCTGAAAGCGGGCGCTGAAAAATGAGAGCGTTTGATACACTGCTCGATTTGCTTTATCCGAAAAAATGCGTATTCTGCGGAAGAGCCCTAAAAGGCGGCGAAGAATACTTTTGCAGAAAATGCGGGGAAACTCTACCCATGCGCGAGGGCGCGTCGGAAACGGCGAGCGTTAAAAACTCCGAATTCTGTGTTGTCCCGCTTTACTATCAGGACGTCGTGCGTGAGTCGCTGCTGCGCTATAAATTCGGCGGCGCGTCGTACCGCGCCCCTGTATACGCGGAGTTGCTGACACCATATATTCAAAGGCATATTCAGGAAAAGCCAGACGTTGTCACATGGGCTCCGCTCAGCGCGAAAAGACTCAGAAAGCGCGGTTACGATCAGGCGCGGCTGCTTGCGGAGGAAATTGCGAAGCGCCTCGGCATCCCGTGCGAAAAACTGCTCGACAAAATATCGGACACACCTCCGCAGTCCGGTATAAAGGACGCCGAGGCAAGGCGGGCGAACGTGCTCGGTGCGTACGCCGCGAGCGCCGGCGCAAAAATAGAGGGCAGGAGCGCGCTGCTTGTCGACGACATACTGACGACCGGCAGCACTATGGGAGAATGCTGCCGCGTACTGCGCGAGAGCGGTGCGAGGCGAGTCCTGTGCGCGGCTGTCGCAGGTGGGCGAAAAGTTGCAAAAACTGGAGAAAACGTCTATTGCAAATCATAAATGGATAGGCTATAATCAAATATTAGTATATAACCTTATGATTTAAGGAATAAATACAAAGAAAGTTTTAATGAGGTGTGAGCATATGTGCGCTCTGGCAATGGATATAGGAATAGATCTCGGTACGGCCTCCGTACTGGTTTACGTTAAAGGCAAGGGCATAGTTTTGAACGAGCCGTCCGTCGTCGCTATGGACAAGAACAGCGGCAAGCTGCTCAAGGTCGGCGCGGACGCACAGGCAATGCTCGGACGTACTCCCGGCAACATTATCGCTATCCGTCCCCTGCGCGACGGCGTTATCTCGGATTACGACATGACCGAGCGTATGCTGAGGGAATTTATTCACAAGGTCAACGGATTCCAGCTTTTCAAGCCCCGCGTCATCATCTGCGTTCCCTCGGGAATAACCGAGGTCGAGGAGCGCGCTGTCATAGACGCCGGACTCCAGGCAGGAGCCCGCCGCGTGTACCTTATCGAAGAGCCCGTGGCAGCGGCCATCGGCGCCGGAATAGACATTGCCCAGCCAGACGGACACATGGTCGTCGACATCGGCGGCGGCACGAGCGACATCGCGGTAATCTCCCTCAACGGAGTCGTCGAGTCCGAGTCCATAAAAGTCGCTGGCGATATGTTCAACGAGGCGGTCGTCAAGTATATCCGCCGCAAGCACAACGTGCTTATAGGTGAGCGTACCGCGGAGGATATGAAGATAAAGATAGGCTGCGTTTATCCAAAGGACGAAGAGATAAGCCTCGACGTCAAGGGCCGCTGCCTTATGACGGGACTTCCCAAGATATTCACCGTCACCTCGAGCGAGATGATGGAAGCGTTTGAGGAGCCGTCGCAGCGAATTCTCGAAGCAATACATTCCGTGCTGGAGCGCACTCCGCCCGAGCTTGTGGCGGACATCTCCACAAACGGAATCGTCATGACCGGCGGCGGAAGCCTTGTGGACGGATTTGATAAGCTCGTCACCGCCCGCACCGGTATAAACACCACGGTCGCCGAGAACGCCATACAGTGCGTCGCGCTTGGCACCGGCCAGAGCCTCGACTGGGTCAGCTCCATGCAGGACGGAACGGTCAATCTCTCCCGCCGCAAGCAGATGAACCGATAAGACAAGAATCAGAAAGCGCTCCGCGAAATTTTTCGCGGAGCGCTTTTTATGGGAATTGCTGGAAATGGAAGTTATTTCCTTTTGACTTTTACGGTTTTTGCGGCCGGAGTTTTCTTGCCCATGGAGCCTTCCCAGGTCCATTCCTTTATCTCCGGCATATCCTCGCCGTATTTCTGGATATACTGCTTGTGTTCGACAAGCTTGTCTTTCATCTTCTGGACGAGAAACGCGCCGCGGTTTCCGAGTTGCGGAAGGCGCTCGATCGTATCGACGACAAGGTGGAAGCGGTCAATATCGTTAAGCACGCGCATATCGAAAGGCGTCGTTATCGTGCCTTCCTCCTTGTAGCCGCGAACATGGAGGTTCCTGTTGTGGCGGCGGTAGGTGAGCTCGTGGATAAGCTTCGGATAACCGTGGAACGCGAAGATTATCGGCTTGTCCTTCGTGAACAGAATATCGTAGTCCGCGTCGGTCATGCCGTGCGGATGCTCTACCGCGGGCTGAAGCATCATCAGGTCTACGACGTTGACGACGCGTATCTTAAGCTCCGGAAGCTCACTGCGGAGAATGCTGACGGCGGCCAGAGTTTCGAGCGTCGGCGTATCGCCGCAGCAGGCCATGACGACGTCGGGCTCGGCGCCCTGGTCGTTGCTGGCCCAGTCCCAGATGCCTATGCCGTGGGCGCAGTGGCGGATGGCCTGCTCCATCGTGAGCCACTGTGGGCGCGGGTGCTTTGACGTTACCATTACGTTGACGCAGTTGCGGCTGCGTATGCAGTGGTCGAAAACAGAGAGCAGGCAGTTGGTGTCAGGCGGCAGATAGAGCCTCACCACATCGGCCGTCTTGTCCGCGACGTGGTCGAGGAAGCCTGGGTCCTGATGAGTGAAGCCGTTGTGATCCTGCTGCCAGACGTTCGAGGACAGGACGTAGTTAAGCGACGCTATATCCTCGCGCCAGGGCAGCTCGCTGCAGGTCTTGAGCCATTTGGCGTGCTGCGAGAACATGGAATCCACGATTCTGATGAACGCTTCGTAACTGTTAAAGAAGCCGTGGCGGCCAGTGAGAAGATAACCCTCAAGCCAGCCCTCGCACATATGCTCCGAGAGCATGGAGTCCATGACGCGGCCGTCGGGAGCAAGGAATTCGTCGTAATCGAATTTTTCGGAATTCCAGTCGCGGTTTGTAACCTCGAAGACTTTTCCAAGGCGGTTTGACATCGTCTCGTCCGGCCCGAAGATGCGGAAGTTGCGGCTGTCCTCGTTGAGTTTGAAGATATCGCGTACGAAGCCGCCGAGCTCCGTCATGTCCTGCGCCTCGACAGCGCCGGGCGAGGGAACGTCGAGGGCGTAGTCGCGGACATCCGGCAGGCGCAGGTCGCGCAGAAGCTTTCCGCCGTGGGCGTGAGGGTTCGCGCCCATTCGGCGATTTCCCTTCGGGGCGAGCGACTCAAGCTCCGGAACAAGCGCGCCGTTCTTGTCGAACAGCTCGTCGGCCTTGTAGCTTTTGAGCCATTTTCTGAGTATTGCAAGGTGCTCGGGTTTGTCCATCATAACGGGCACCTGATGCGCGCGGAACGTTCCTTCGATATTCTTGCCGTCGACGGCCTTCGGGCCTGTCCAGCCCTTAGGGGTGCGGAAGACTATCATCGGCCATGCGGGGCGCTCGGTCATGATTCCGCCGCGGGCGGCGTTTTGTATGGCGTGTATCTCCTCGATGCACCCGTCAAGCGTTTCGGCCATTTTTTCGTGC
>JAYFRC010000012.1:0-8054 GCA_034926415.1 Oscillospiraceae bacterium | reverse complement strand
GCTTTATTCAGGATTATTTTGCAAGCACCTTTTTGAGCTTTGCAAAGCGGGGGAGGGAATCAACGAGCACGCGCTTCGGCTCACCCTGGATAAGCGGGAGAGCGTAATCGACGAACTGCTGATTGACGCCGTTTCCTTCCGCGTTAATCCACTCGGCCGGAATCTTCTTTTCGTAGTTGGCCACTTCTGTGAGCGGGAGCAGCTTGGTCTTGCATACGTATTTTCCGTTTTCAACGACGCGCTCAAAGGCTATCATCTTGTCCGTGACGCCTATAACAGCGTTCTCAACGGCCGCTTTACCTGCCATATAGGATTCCTCTATGTCGGTCTCGGATGCGAGGTGTGCGGCGCAGCGCTGGAGCAGAGAGAGTTCTATGCCGCGGCATTTCGCGCCGGTGCGGGCTTTTGCAAGCTCAGTGAGAAGAGCGGAAAGCCCCCCGAGCTGGGCATGACCGAAGCCGTCGGTTGTGGAAGTCTTTGCATCGGATACGAAGCTGCCGTCGGAATAATGTATTCCCTCGGATACGGCAATGAGGCAGTTGCCCTTTTCCTTGTATATGCGCTCCAGGTCCGAGAGATATTTATCCATGTCAAAATCGACCTCGGGCAGATAAATGAGGTCGGGTCCCGCTCCATAAGCGGACGCGATAGCGGAAGCTGCCGTCAGCCATCCGGCATGGCGGCCCATTATCTCGATAATGACAACCATTCCGGTATCATAAACGCGCGCGTCATGGTAGACCTCCATGCAGGATGTAGCAATGTATTTTGCGGCGCTGGCATATCCGGGGCAGTGGTCGGTGCCGAACAGATCATTGTCTATTGTCTTGGGTATTCCGATTACGCGGCATTCGTATCCGGATTTCTGCATATATTTGCTTATTTTATTGCAGGTGTCCATGGAATCGTTGCCGCCGTTATAGAAGAAATAGCGTACATCGTATTTCTTGAATATTTCGTGTATGCGCTTGTAATCTGTGTCGTCCACGTCGGGATCGGCCATCTTGTAGCGGCACGAGCCAAGCGCCGACGATGGCGTGTAGCGAAGAAGAGACAACTCCTGAGGATCTTCTTTGCCCATGTCGAACAGACGGTCGTTGAGTACCCCCTTTATGCCGTGCTCTGCTCCGAGCACGCGGGTGATACAGCCGGTTTTAAGGGCTGTCTCAATTACTCCGAGCGCGCTGGCGTTTATAACTGCGGTGGGTCCGCCGGACTGCCCAATTATACATGTGCCTTTTAATTCACTCATAAACAGGTAACCTCCAATTCTGCCGTCGGCCGTCTTCGAACACAGTTTCTCCCTGTAAAGCTTACGCTCCGTACGACTGTTTTCGCCGGTCGATACTCTTTTATTATTCTAACATGAACGCGTTGAAAAGTATAGATGCGCAGAGGGTATGGGCGCGAAAATTTTTTTGGTCGGGCATAACACGTCGCTTTTGGAGAGTTACTGTTAAGCACATAACAATGTTTGGAATAATCAATGCACAAACAGCCCGTAAGCCCTTGAAATTTTGTACAAATATTGATAAAATTAAATTACCATTAAAGGGTAATGGCACAAAATTTTTAGGAGATGATTGCCCATGTCTATTGTTACATCTACCGAGATGTTCAAAAAGGCCTATGACGGCGGCTACGCAATCGGCGCGTTCAACGTCAACAACATGGAGATAATCCAGGGCATAACCCAAGCTGCCCAGGAGGTCGACGCACCCCTTATTCTCCAGGTTTCGGCCGGCGCGCGCAAGTATGCGAACCATACATATCTCATCAAGCTCGTCGAGGCCGCGGAGATAGAGACAGGTCTGCCTATCTGCCTTCACCTTGACCACGGAGATTCGTTCTAGCTTTGCAAGGCCTGCGTCGACGGCGTATTTACCTCCGTCATGATAGACGCTTCCGGAAAGCCTTTCAAGGACAATATTGCTCTTACAAAACAGGTTGTTGAGTATGCTCACGACCACGGCGTTGTCGTCGAGGCCGAGCTCGGCACTCTCGCCGGAATTGAGGACGCGGTCAAGGTCGACGCCAAGGACTCCTCCTATACCGACCCCAACCAGGTCGAGGAATTTGTCAAGGCAACGGGCTGCGATTCTCTTGCCATTGCCATCGGCACCAGCCACGGCGCTTATAAGTTCAAGCCCGGTACGAAGCCCCAGCTCCGCTTTGATATACTCGAAGAGGTATCGAAACGGCTGCCTGGATTCCCGATAGTCCTGCACGGCTCTTCGTCCGTCCCGCAGGAGTATGTCAAGATGGTCAACGATTACGGCGGGGCTATGCCCGGCGCCGTCGGCGTTCCCGAGGATCAGCTCCGTCAGGCCGCGCGTATGGCAGTCTGCAAGATAAATATCGACTCCGACCTGCGTCTTGCAATGACCGGAACCATACGTAAATTTATGGCCGAGCATCCCGACAAGTTCGACCCGAGAGAGTACCTGAAGCCCGCCCGCGCTAATATCCAGGCGCTTGTCAAGCACAAACTGGTTGAAGTTCTCGGCTGCGCAGGCCATGCAAAGGATCTTACAAACGGATAATGGATAATACGACGGACAGTCTATAAATTGTTCGTACAATGCTATAAAAAACACGGTGAAAGCAGTTACTTTCACCGTGTTTTTGTTTGCGTGTTACCGCAGCCTGTCACGCCGAATAGAATGGAGGCAAGGGAGTGAACTTATGCGGCTTATGGAATATGACCGCCACGCCGCGGTTATGTATGCCCATATGTGGGCTTACGGGCGCAATCCGAGGTTTTACGATTACGAGGAAATAGGGGGGGACTGTACAAATTTCGCGTCGCAGTGCCTTTATGCCGGCAGCGGAATAATGAACTACACGCCGACCTTCGGCTGGTATTATATCTCCGCCGACAGAAAATCTCCGTCATGGACGGGCGTTCCGTATTTTTTCAATTTTTTGACGAGAAAAGACGCATCTGTCGGTCCGGTCGGTGTGGACAGCAATCCCGAGCGCCTTATGCCGGGAGATTTTGTCCAGCTTTCATTCGACGGACTTGAGTTTCAGCATACGCCCATAATCGTCTATATTGGCAGTCCCGCCACCACTGAGAATATACTCGTCGCTGCACACAGCATCGACGCAGATTATAAAAGACTCAGCAGCTACGATTATAAGACCGTCAGATATATCCATATCGAGGGCGTGTATAAGCCGTAAACGCGCTATTCGGTTTCGTCTGGTTTCCTGCGCGGTTTTATTTTAGGCGGCTTGACATGGGCGAGGGGATTGGCTCTCGCGGCCACACGCAGATCTTCGTTGTCGATATGGGTGTATATCTCCGTGGTGTTCAGGTGCTCGTGTCCTAGCACTTCCTGAAGCGTGCGTACGTCGACGCCGTTCTGGAGCATCAGCGTCGCCGCGGTGTGGCGGAGCTTGTGGGCCGAATACTGCGTACTGTCGAGCCCGGCCTCGGCGAGATATTTCTTGACGAGGCTGTGTACCGTCGATTTGCTTATCCTGCTATCTCTAGAGGAAAGAAAAAGCGCGTCGCGGTCGCGCCCCGTGACTTTATGCCTTACAGCAAGGTACGCATCGATTGAGTCCTTACAGGCATCGTTCATGTAAACAATTCTTACTTTACAGCCTTTTCCAAGCACTCTGATGGAGTCTTCCTGCATATCGGAGATATTGAGGCCGATAAGCTCCGATATACGGAGTCCGCAGTTTAGAAAAAGGGTAAGTATGCAGTAGTCGCGCTCGCGGAATCTTCCATCCACGCTGTTCAGCAGATTAATGCTCTCGTTGAGTGAAAGATACTTCGGAAGAGTCTTCTTTATTTTGGGGGAATCCAGATCTTTTATCGGATTTTCGTCCAAAAGATGTACTTTTATCGTCAAATATTTGTAAAATGACCGCAAAGTCGCAACTTTTCGTGCTCTTGAAGCGTTATTAAGACCATAATAGGTATTTTTGCTGTTGCCGTGACGCGCGCGGTCGCGGCTGAGATACGAAAGGTACTCATAGATGTCGGTCAGTGTTATTGTCCTAATAAGCTCTATATCGACATCCATGATGGATATCTCGTCGAGCTCGGCAGTGCGCGGGGCTTTGCCCTTGATAATCTTTATGTAGCGAAAGAAATTGCGGAGGTCAAGAAAATATTCGTCGACGGTTTTGCTTGAATGTCCTTTTATCGTTTCATGATAGGAAAGAAAATCCCTGAGTATCTCGGGCGATTCTGTTCTGTAATCAATCATGGAAATAAAGATTAAAAAATACCGCGTCAAAAACCGTTGCGGGAAACATCAGCATAGTTTCGGGCTTTGTAATCCGATAGCGTGATTATGCGCCGTATAGCGGTCGGTTTCGGCAAATCCGTCAGCCGGAACTCTTAATGGGGAGTCGGCGTCGTTTCCATGCAGCCAATTGAACAAAATAAAAATTTTGTTCAATTTAGGGGAGGACTTTTACCGAAAACGGGTTCTTTAGCGGTTTTGGTCTATTTCTGGCTGCTTTGCCGCTATGTCCGAAATATTCCGGCGTGGTTTTATAAAACGGTATTTAATCTTGAACCTCCTTTCGTGAGTCGCTATTTATCATTTTCATTTTCCGAGCGTAGCTTTAAGCGCGTCTCCTATATTTTTCGCTCGTACAAGCTCCAGCCCCCCAAGATTTTCTATCTTGCTGCTTTTCTGCGCCGGTATTACGCATTTTTTGAAACCGAGCCGCCGTATCTCCGATAGTCTTTGCCCAAGATTATTTACGCTGCGGAGCTCTCCGGTAAGCCCGACCTCGCCGACAGCGGCGAAATCCGACTTTATAGGCTTGTCCAGATAGCTTGACGCCAATGCTATTGCCGCCGCGAGATCAGCCGCGGGTTCGTCTATGCTCAGTCCGCCTATGACATTCAGATATGCGTCACAGGTGGAAATTTTCAGTCCGCCGCGTTTTTCAAGCACGGCCATAAGCATGGCTGCGCGATTGAAATCAAAGCCGTTCGACGTTCTGCGCGGATTTGAATATGCGGTCGGCGCTATAAGCGCCTGTATCTCGGCGAGCACCGGCCGCGCGCCCTCCATTATGCAGGTAACGCACGTTCCCGGAGCGTTTTCCGGACGGCCCGATAGCAGCATTTCCGACGGATTCGGCACCTCGGCCAAACCCTCGTCGCCCATCTCGAACACGCCTATCTCGTTTGTTGCTCCGAAACGGTTCTTCTCGGCTCGCAGTATCCTGTAGCTCATATGCTGGTCGCCCTCAAAATACAGCACGCAATCGACCATATGTTCGAGAACCTTTGGTCCTGCAATCGAGCCCTCCTTATTGACGTGCCCTATGACAAAGACCGTCACGCCGCGGCCCTTTGCAAGCTGCATCAGCGTCATTGTGCAGTCCTTGACCTGACCGATGCTTCCTGGCGGCGAATCGAGACTGTCGTTGTACAGCGTCTGTATTGAGTCGATTATGAGAATGTCCGGATTCTCAGCATTCACGGATTCGATAACGTCGCCCAGATTCGTCTCAGACAGGACGTACAAACCCTCGCTTCGGACCTTCAGACGCTCCGCGCGCATTTTGAGCTGGCGCTCTGATTCCTCTCCTGAAACATACAAAACCTTGGCAAAACGGCAAAGATTATCACAAATCTGCAACATAAGCGTGGATTTTCCGATTCCGGGAGAACCTCCCACAAGCACGAGCGAGCCCTTGACCGCTCCGCCGCCGAGAACCCGGTCTAGTTCGCCCATTCCCGTCTTAAAGCGCATCTCCTCGGTTGTTTCAAGATCGGACATGGGTCTAGGCCTGTGTATGGTACCGATCGCCGCGCCCTTGCCGGCGCCGGTTTTTTTAACGCTTTGCACAGGCTGCTCCACGAGCGTGTTCCAAGCCCCGCAGGCCGGGCATTTCCCGGCCCACTTGGGCGTTTCGTTCCCGCATTCCGTACAATAAAAAACAGTTTTTGCTGCTTTCATACGCAATCATTCCTTTTTACATACCGGCGAGCACTCCTGAAAGGATGGCGACAGCCAGCTTCTTTTGGTATTCTCCGTCGCAGAGCATATGCGTCTCGTCCGGATTCGAGAGGAATCCGCATTCGACTAATACGGCTCTGCATGTGACGTTTTTCATCAGATAAATGGTATCGGATATTCGTTTTGGCGCTTTTGCCCGCTTGTTTATGACTGCGTTCAGCGAGTCCTGAACCAATGTTGCCATCTCGTCGCTGCCGTCTACTCCATTATAAAACGCCTGCGCTCCGTGAACGCTTTTCTCTGACGGGAGGGTGTTCTGGTGTATACTCAGTAAAATGCAGTTTTCATACGAATTAGTAAGCAAAACTCTGTTCTTAAGGTCTGAAACCTTCTTTTGCCTAAGAGTTTTGGCGGAATCGTCGGCAAGAGATACGTCGTCAGTCCGAAGCATCACGTTTTCCGCTCCGACAAAATCGCACAGTGCCGACACCTTTACGGCAATCGCCAGATTGACCGAGCTTTCGACGGTACCGTTATCCGCGACGGCTCCGCCGTCCTCCCCTCCGTGTCCTGCGTCTATGACAATTATACTACGATTTTCATTTTGTTCAATAATATTATTAAAAACTGAAACATTTGTATGTAAAGAAACCGCTGCTCCGACTATGGCAAGAAGCGCCGTAAAAATCAGCACGCCTGTCGTAACGAGCACCCTTTTTCGAATTAATATCATATAGCATGCCTCCCCGCTTACAATATGACGCCTCCGGCAAGTCCTATGACGCCTTCTCTGTTTCAGGGGAATGTTCCCTCCGCTCCCGCGACGGCATAGAATGGTCTGAGCGTCGTATGCACGCTCCATTTGCACGACAGGAGGAAAAAATATTGGAAAATAAGGATATGGGAGCTGACAATATCTGTATCTTGTCAGAAGGCTCTCTTCCAGGGAAATGCGGTTCACTTGCGTTTCCCTATATAGCCATGCAGGATAATTTCCCGGCCATGTACGACCGCAGTGAGGCCATACGCTATGGGACGCTGTTTCCGGGGCTCAACCTCCCCTTTTTCAAGCAAGTAAAGGCAAAATATCCCGTTGAAAACACTGCGCTGGCCGAGCTCATGGCTCTCGATTTCACGGTTGACGAGCTCGGACTCTATCTTACCACGCACCCGGACGACAAGGAAGTGCTTGATATGTTCTATTCATATTCGGAGCTTCTTCGTCAGGGACAGGATAAATACGCAAAAATGTATGGCCCGCTCTTTCAGACCGACTACAGTGAGAACGGCTACGCCTGGCTTAACAACCCATGGCCGTGGGATGTGGAAGGAGCGAGTGAATAATGTTCGTATACGAAAAGAAGCTCCAGTACCCGGTCAAAATTAAGAATACGAATCCCCGGCTCGCCTCGATAATTATAACCCAGTATGGCGGGCCGGACGGCGAGCTCGGCGCGTCGCTGCGCTATCTTTCCCAGAGGTACTCCATGCCATATCCGGAACTCAAGGGTCTGCTGACCGACATAGGTACAGAGGAACTGGGACACCTTGAGATGGTCGGTACCATCGTACACCAGCTTACACGGAACTTGAACGAAAAGAGTATACGCGAAGGCGGCTACGAGCCCTATTTCGTCGACCACACGGCCGGCGTATATCCAACCGCAGCATCCGGCACGCCATGGAGCGCCGATGGCATGCAGGTCACCGGCGACGTCATCGCCGACCTTACTGAAGACCTCGCCGCGGAACAGAAAGCCCGCGTTACCTATGACAATATTCTCCGTCTTAGCGACGACCCGGATGTCAGCGACGCCATAAGGTTCCTTAGGGCGCGCGAGATTGTCCATTTCCAGCGCTTCGGCGAGGGACTCAGGCTCGCAAAGGATAAGATAGGCGAAAAGAACGTATATTATATGAACCCGGCGTTCGATGATTAAGCCTTT
Source organism: Oscillospiraceae bacterium (assembly GCA_034926415.1). GTDB lineage: Bacteria > Bacillota > Clostridia > Oscillospirales > Oscillospiraceae > JAYFRC01. The sequence continues at coordinate 166 of JAYFRC010000012.1, read as the reverse complement.
CTGATACAAAACGATAAAAAATATACGGCGCGGCAATCTACCGCGCCGTATATTTTATCTTCTTTAGCGCCGTTTGACCGCAACCGCCGCCCAAAACGCGCAGCTCGCTATCGTGGTACATTCCATCCGCCTATCCATCCGCCTATAAGATCTTCGTCGGGCTGCA
>JAYFRC010000069.1:0-32868 GCA_034926415.1 Oscillospiraceae bacterium | reverse complement strand
ATGATACGCCTTAGGGCGGATAGGGTGTGAATAAAAAACAGCGGCGCGCGAACGCGCTCCGCTGTTTTTGTTTGTTCTTCCGTAAAACGCCGCGGGGGCGCAATCTGCGTCTCACAGCATCGGAAACCTCGATGCAACGTGCGCTTTGAGCGCTTCGACGAGCGCGTCGATGTCGGCTTCGTTCGTATCCGGCCCGAAGCGTATCCGCACGACGCCCGCGGCCTCCTTTTTCGAAAGGCCGAGCGCCGATACGACGTGGCTTGGCTTTCCGCGGTGGCAGGCGCTTCCGGCGGAGATGAAAATGTCCTTCGCGTCAAGCTCTGACACTATGTTCTGCGACGGGTAGCCGGGCAGGGTGAAGGAGAGAACGTGAGGCGCGGTGGGCTCTCCGATGAATTTGATTCCATCTATTCCCATAAGCCTTACCGCAGCGTATTTTTGTATCGCACGAGCGCGCTCCGTTATTGTGTCGAAATTCACGGCGCATATTTCGACGGCTTTCGCAAAGCCCGCGATCTGCGCCGTAGCCTCGGTGCCGGAGCGCAGACCGTTTTCCTGGCCTCCGCCGGGCAGCAGAGGACGGAAATTGAGCCCAGAGCGGATATAAAGCGCGCCTATGCCTTTCGGCGCGCCGAGTTTATGCGCGCTGACGGAAATCAAATCGGCGCCGAGCGTTTTTGCGTCGAGCGGTATCTTCAAAAACGCCTGCACCGCGTCGGTGTGAAGCAGCGCGGAACTTCCGCGCGATTTAAGCATTTTCGCGATGTCGGCGACGGGATAGATGTTGCCGAGCTCATTGTTGACGCTCATGACCGAGACGAGCGCCGTGTCGGACCGCACAGCGTCCGCGACCTGTTCCGCAGTGATGCGCCCGTTCCTGTCGGGCTTTATATACGTCGTCTCAAAGCCCTCGGCATCGAGCTGTTTCAGCGTCTCGATGACGGCGCTGTGCTCGACGGCGGTTGTGACTATGTGTTTTCCGACGTGCCTGTTAACCCACAGCGCGCCGCGGATGGCCCATACGTCGCTCTCGGTGCCGCAGGAGGTGAAGTAAAGCTCGGACGCGCCGCAGCCGAGCGCTCCGGCCACCGTCGCGCGCGAGCGCGCGACGAGTTCCTTAGCCTTACGCCCGAGACGGTACTGCGACGACGGGTTTCCAAATTCGTTTTCAAGCACGCGCCGAACCTCGGCTGAAACTTCCGGAAGCACCGGAGTCGTCGCGGCATAGTCAAGATAATGCATTATGGTCAGCTCCTGATTTGGATATTGCGTGAATTGTTGTTTAACAGTATAATATGTAAATATGTAAAAAACAAGCGTGGAAGGAGGCGCAACAACATGAAAGTCGCGATATATACGCTCGGCTGCAAGGTAAACCAGTACGAGACGCAGGCGATGGAGCGCGAGCTTCTGCGCCGCGGCCACGAGCTTGTCGGATTCACCGACCGCGCCGACGCCTACATCGTCAACACCTGTACCGTCACCTCCGTGAGCGACGGCAAATCCCGCGCCATGCTGCGCCGCGCAAAACGCGAAAACCCCGGCGCGGTCGTCGCCGCCTGCGGATGTTATTCGCAGCTTGAGCCGGATACGCTGCAAAATATGGGCGTAGACCTTGTCGCAGGTTCGTCGGACAGAATGGCGTTTATCGACCTTCTTGAAAGCGCCGCTGCGGAAAGAAAAAGCGTTGTGTCCGTGGACGCCGCGCTCTCACGCCGCTCGTTCGAACTGCTTTCTGCCGGCGGCATCAGCACCCGCACCCGCGCGATGCTCAAGATAGAGGACGGCTGCACGAACTTCTGCGCCTACTGCATAATCCCCTACGCCCGCGGCCCCGTGCGCTCGATGCCGCTTGAAACCGTCAGATCAGAGGCGGTGCGGCTTGCGGCGGAGGGCTACCGCGAGGCCGTGATAACGGGAATAGAGATATCGTCCTACGGAAAAGACCTCCCCGGGACCCCTCGCCTTATCGACGCGCTTGAGGCTGTCGCGGACGCCGCCGGCGATATGCGCATACGCCTCGGCTCTCTCGAGCCGCGCACGATAACGGAGGAATTCTGCGAAAGGGCAGCGAACATCAAAAATCTCTGCCCGCATTTTCATCTTTCGCTCCAGAGCGGCTGTGACGAAACGCTTTTGCGCATGCGCAGAAAATATGACACGGCTCGGTATGCGGAGTCCGTCGCGCTGCTGCGAAAGTTTTTCGACCTGCCCGCGATAACGACCGACCTGATAACCGGCTTTCCCGGCGAGACCGAGGAGGAGTTTGCGCGGACGCTTTCGTTTATAGAGCGCGTCGGCTTTGCGGCCATGCACATCTTTCCGTATTCGGAGCGCGCCGGAACGCCCGCCGCGACCATGCCGCAGGTGGAAAAGTGCGTTCGCGAGGAGCGCGCGCACCGCGCCGCCGCGTCCGCCGCGAAAATGCACGAGGAGTACCTTGCCTCCTGTGTCGGAAAGACGTACCCCGTGCTTTTCGAGCGCAAGAAGGGCGCGTATTTTTCAGGCCACGCGCCGAATTATATGCAGGTCCGCGCGAAGGGCGAGGGGCTTCACAACACCGTGCGCGCTGTACGCATAACCGACAGTTTTGACGGCGTTCTTTTCGGAGAATTGGTATAATATTGGTATAATAGTCGATTGTATATTACGATTTAATGTGTTAAAATCATATGAAATCGGGAGGATCATGATATGGAAAGCTTTTTCGCTTACATTTCGCGTATGCGCTACATAACGCGCTGGGCGCTGATGCGCAACACTTTTTCCGAGAATATCCAGGAGCATTCGCATATGGTCGCGGTGCTTGCGCACGCGCTCGCCGTGATACGCAACGAGTATTTCGGCGGCAGCGTGGACGAGGGAGCCGTAGCCGCCGCGGCGCTGTATCACGACGCGTCGGAGATACTGACCGGCGACCTTCCGACGCCGATAAAATATTACAATCCCAATATCAGCAATTCCTACAAGGCGGTAGAGGGCATGGCTCAGAAAAAACTGCTGACTATGCTGCCGCCCGAGCTTCGCGAGCATTACGCGCCGCTGCTCGCCGGAGGAACCGGCGAGGAAGCGAAGATAGTCAAGGCGGCCGACAAGCTTTCGGCGTATATAAAGTGCGTCGAGGAGGAAAGGGCCGGGAACGGCGAGTTCCGCGAGGCCGCGGAGCAGACCAGAAAAGCTCTGGACGATATGGACATGCCCGAGCTCAGGTATTTCATGGAACATTTCATGCCGGCGTTCAATCTTACGCTGGACGAGTTGAAATAAGAGGAGAAGAACCATATGAAAGCGATAGTCACAGTTATCGGCAAGGATCAGGTCGGGATAATAGCCGGCGTGTGCGCAAAGCTCGCGGAATTCAACGTCAACGTTCTGGACATAAGCCAGACCGTTATGCAGGGCTATTTCACGATGATGATGGTCGTGGATACCTCCGCGTGCGAAAAGCCGTTTGACGCGCTGGCGACCGCGCTCGAGGATTTCGGGCAGAACCGTTCGCTGTCCGTACGCATACAGCGCGAGGACATTTTCGACGCTATGCACAGAGTGTGAGGCGCGTATGATAAACCAGAACGATATACTTGATACCATCAATATGATAGACAAGCAGCACCTTGATATCCGCACGATAACGATGGGAATATCGCTGCTTGACTGCGCCGACCCTGAAGCGAAGAGCTGCTGTGAAAAAATATACGACAAGATAACGAGAAAGGCCGAGAATCTCGTAAAGACCGGCGAGGCCATCGAGCGAGAGTTTGGCATACCCATCGTCAACAAGCGCATATCCGTGACGCCGATCTCTCTTGTAGCAGCCGCCAGCGCGACGGACGATTACACCTGCTTTGCAAAGACGATGGACTCTGCGGCCAAGGCCTGCGGCGTCAACCTTATCGGCGGCTTTTCCGCGCTTGTGCAGAAGGGCTTTACCGAGGGCGACCGAAAGCTCATCGCGTCGATTCCCCGCGCTCTGGCTGAGACCGACTGCGTCTGCTCGTCCGTCAACGTCGCATCTACGAAGGCCGGAATAGACATGGATGCCGTGGCGCTCATGGGACGCACGGTAAAAGAGGTCGCGGCGCTGACCGGAGGCATAGGCTGCATGAAGCTGGTGGTGTTTGCCAACGCCGTCGAGGACAATCCCTTTATGGCCGGTGCGTTCCACGGCGTGGGCGAAGCCGATTCCGTCATAAACGTCGGCGTTTCGGGCCCGGGCGTTGTGTACAGCGCCCTTCAAAAGGTCAAGGGCGAGCCGTTCGACGTGGTCGCGGAGACGATAAAAAAGACCGCGTTCAGCATAACCCGCATGGGACAGCTCGTGGCGCAAGAGGCGTCGAAGCGCCTCAACGTGCCGTTCGGCATAGTGGACCTCTCGCTCGCGCCGACTCCCGCCGTGGGCGACAGCGTTGCTCGCATACTTGAGGAAATGGGACTCGAGGTCTGCGGCACCCACGGAACGACGGCGGCTCTGGCACTGCTCAACGACGCCGTCAAAAAGGGCGGTGTAATGGCGTCGTCGTCGGTCGGCGGCCTTTCGGGCGCGTTTATTCCCGTGTCCGAGGACGAGGGAATGATAGCCGCGGCGAAATGCGGAGCGCTCACGCTTGAAAAGCTCGAGGCGATGACCTGCGTCTGCTCGGTCGGCCTCGACATGATAGCGATACCCGCCGACACGTCAGCCGAGACCATCGCCGCCATAATCGCGGACGAGGCCGCCATCGGCATGGTGAACTCAAAGACCACGGCCGTGCGAGTAATACCCTACGGAAAAGTCGGCGACACCGTTGAATTCGGCGGACTGTTCGGATCCGCGCCTGTAATGCCGCTCAATCCCTATTCCTCCGCCGATTTCATACATCGCGGCGGCAGGATCCCCGCCCCGCTTCAGAGCCTTAAAAACTGACGGGAAAACGGAGAGAACAGATTTTTGACATGCCACAACGGAGCGGCGCGGAGCGCCGCCCCGTTTTTTAATTGCCCTTCTGCGCAGGAGGAGGACTTCATATATCCGCCCGCCGTCCGCACATGATGATGCTGCTGCTCGGCACGGCAGGAGATGCTTTTCTCGTCTCGCCTCCGTTTCATACTCTGTCTGCGCGGGGCGAAATTTGCGCGCCAAAATGTGGGACGTTTTTCTTGACGCGGGGTGCATGCGGTTGTATAATTTATACAAACAGAAGGATATAAAATTGGCAATTTTACGTCAATTTAACAGGAATTTAACGCGCATTTGGTGCAATTTGCCGATAAATTCCTCGTTTAACAGTAACAATGGAGGGGGAGCTGCGCGATGGTAAAAGACGGCGGCTTTGACAGCCGCGCTTTTCGCAGCGGCACGATGACGCGCGGATGGGAATATTTCGGCGCGCATAAAGCGAAGCGCGGCGGGAAGGACGGCTATGTTTTCCGCGTCTGGGCTCCGCGCGCGAAAAGCGTCGCGGTGAGCGGAGAATTCAACGACTGGAGCGAGAGCGCGGACGAGCTGTCGAAGGTCGGAAACGGTATATGGGAGGGCTTTGTTTCAGGGCTCGGTATTTACGACGTCTACAAGTTCGCGGTCACGGGCGCGGATGGGAAGACTCGGCTCAAGGCCGACCCCTACGCGTTCCATGCGGAGACGCGGCCCGGCACCGCGTCGAAGATATACGATATTTCCGGATACGGGTGGGGAGACGAAAAATGGCTCGCGTCGAAAGCGCCCGTGTACGACCGCCCGCTCAATATTTACGAGGTCCATCTCGGTTCGTGGAAACGCCATGAAAACGGCGACAGCCTTTCATACCGGGACATGGCAGAGCAGCTTCCAAAATATGTAAAATCCCTAGGCTATAATTTCATCGAGCTTCTTCCTGTGACTGAGCATCCTCTGGACGCGTCATGGGGCTACCAGTGCACTGGCTACTTCGCGCCCACGTCGCGCTTCGGCACGCCGCACGATTTCATGTATTTCGTCGACCGCTGCCACAGGGCGGGGATAGGCGTCATACTCGACTGGGTTCCGGCGCATTTCTGCAAGGATGAGTTCGGACTCTACGAATTTGACGGCGGCTGCTGTTATGAATACGTGGATGTGAGAAAGCGCGAGCATGCGGGCTGGGGGACGCGCGTTTTCGACTATGGGAAGCCGGAGGTAGAATCGTTCCTGCTTTCGTCGGCGGCGTACTGGCTGATGCAGTACCATATCGACGGGCTGCGTGTGGACGCGGTGGCGTCGATGCTGTATCTCGATTACGACCGCAAGGATTGGCTTCCAAATGAGAAGGGCGGAAAGGAAAACCTGGAGGCCGTGAAATTTATCCAGCACCTGAACGCCATGGCGTTTTCCATAGACCCGAACGTGATAATGGTCGCGGAGGAATCGACGGCGTGGCCGCTCGTGACTTATCCGACGGATATAGGCGGCCTCGGCTTCAACCTTAAGTGGAACATGGGCTGGATGAACGACATGACGCATTACATGAAGATGGACCCGTATTTCCGGGGCGGAAATCATAAGGACATAACGTTTTCGATTATGTACGCGTTCACTGAGAATTTCGTCCTGCCGATATCGCACGACGAGGTTGTACACATGAAAGGCTCGCTTATCGGCAAAATGCCCGGCGACGCCGAGCTGAAGGCCGCGGGAGTCCGGACTTTTTACACATATATGCTCGCGCACCCGGGAAAGAAACTGATGTTCATGGGCGCGGAGCTCGGCCAGGAAAACGAGTGGCATTTTGAGGGACAGCTCGACTGGCAATTATTGAAAAATGATTATAACCGCAAACTCAACGAATTTTTTACAGCGGCAAACAAATTCTATAATAAGAACCGCGAGCTGTGGGAAATCGATTTTGACTGGTCGGGGTTCGAGTGGCTTGTCGCGGACGACTGTACAAACAACGTCGTCGTGTTCGCCCGCCGCGATAAAAGCGGTGGCGAGCTTATCGCGGCGGTGAATTTCTCGGCCGTCAGGATCGACGGATACCGCTTCGGCGTTCCGCCGCGGGCGAAATGGGCCGAGGTGTTCAACAGCGACGATACGTGTTTTGGCGGCTCAGGCGCGCTGAACGAAGGCCAGATCGCGGCGGAGGGTATACCGTCGCACGGAAAACCCTGTTCAATAGCGGTCACGATACCGCCGATGGGCGCCGCGATATTCCGTGGAAGCGGAAAATGGACGGAGAAAAAGCCGGGCCGACGGAGCGAAAAAGGAAAAAATTGAAATTATTATGGCTGTGAGGGGGCTGTATATGAAAAAGGAGACAGTGGCCATGCTTCTGGCCGGAGGCCAGGGGAGCAGGCTGTATGTTCTGACAAGCAGGGTGGCGAAACCCGCCGTGCCGTTCGGAGGAAAGTACCGCATCATAGATTTCCCGCTCTCGAACTGTGCGAATTCCGGGATAGATACGGTCGGAGTGCTGACGCAGTATCGCCCGCTGGAACTCAACAGCTATATTGGAAACGGACAGCCTTGGGATCTCGACCGCGCGGAGGGAGGAGTGCATATACTTCCGCCGTATGTTGAAAAGGGCGACGAGGGCACGTGGTATAAGGGTACGGCAAATGCCATATACCAGAACATAGGCTTTATCGACTCCTACGATCCCGATTATGTGCTCGTGCTTTCGGGAGACCATGTCTACAAGATGGATTATTCCGACATGATAGAGCGCCATAAGAGATCCGGCGCGGACTGCACCATCTCCGTCATGGAGGTTCCGTGGGATGAGGCTCCGCGTTTCGGCATAATGAACGTCGATGAAAACGACACGATAACCGAGTTTGAGGAAAAGCCCGAAAAGCCGAAGAGCAATCTGGCGTCGATGGGCATTTATGTGTTCTCATGGAAGGAGCTCCGCAGATACCTCATCGATGATGAAAACGACGAAAATTCACAGAACGACTTTGGAAAGAACATAATTCCTAACATGCTCAAAGGCGGCAGGAAGCTTGCCGCGTTCAGGTTCTCTGGCTACTGGAAAGACGTCGGGACGATTGAGAGCCTTTGGGATGCGAACATGGATATGCTTGCGGGAAGCGGCGGCCTCAGCATGTTCGATCCGGCGTGGCCGATATACGCCAGATCGCCGGAGCGTCCGCCCGCGTATCTGTCCGAGGCCGCCTACGTGAGGCACAGCGTCGTGACGCAGGGCAGCTCGGTCGAGGGAATGATCGAAAACTCCGTCGTCTCCCATTCCGTGACGGTCGCGAAAGGCGCGGTCGTTCGCTATTCGATACTGATGCCTGGAGTGGTCATAGACGAGGGCGCCGAAGTCGAGTACTCCATAATCGCCGAAGGCGTGCACATCGGCCGGGGAGCAAAGGTCGGTTTGCCTCCGGAAAAAGCCGGGGATCCGGATAAATGGGGCGTCGCGGTGCTTGGCTCGCGCTGCTGCATAGCCGACGGGGAGATCGTCGGCGCGAATACGATGCTAGACGGGAATCACGGGAAGGTGGCGAGAAAGTGAACGCGATGCACAATTCTATGCACGGCATAATTTTCGCCTACGGCAAAAGACCGAAGCTGCAGGAGCTTGTGGAGCTCCGCGTGGCGGACGCGCTTCCGTTCATGTGCCGCTACCGTATGATAGATTTCGTGCTCTCGAGCATGGTCAACGCCGGGGTGACCGATGTGGGCGTGATACTCCAGGAAAAATACCAGAGCATGATCGACCACCTCGGAAGCGGCAAGGACTGGGATCTGAGCCGCAAACACGGCGGACTTCACGTGCTGCCGTCGATACCGCGCTACGGCAATACGTGTTTCCGCGGGCGCATGGAAGCGCTTTCGTCGATTCGGGATTATCTTTGCCGCATACGTCAGGATTATGTGGTGATGGCCTCGGGCCAGCTGGCGGCGAATCTTCCGCTTGCGGATATGCTCGAAGAGCACATCGCCTCAGGCGCGGATATAAGCGTCGTGTGCGCTCCGCACCCGTTTGCGAACGACGAGGACCCGACAACGTTCATCGTGGATGGAAACGGCAGCGTGACCGACACGCTCCGGCACGTCAGGTCGGCGGAGGGCTGCGGCTATCTCGACGTTTGCATACTCTCAAAGGAGCTGCTTTTGCGGCTCGTCGAGGAGTGCGAGAGCCATAATCTTTTTCGCTTCAGCGAGGACGTGCTCCAGGGCATGAGCGGCAGACTGAAAATACACGCCTGCGTGTTCGCTGGCTACGCGGCGAAGATACATTCCGTGGCCGAGTATTACAGCCGCAGCATGGAGCTTCTCGATCCGCAGAAACGGGCGAACCTGTTCAATCCCGCGCATCCGATACGCACAAAGGACAGGAGCGACGCCTCGACCTATTACGGAGCGGACAGCGACTGTGTGAACTCGCTCGTGGCGGACGGATGTGTGATAGAGGGCAGGGTAAGAAACAGCATACTTTTTCGCGGCGTGCGTGTTGAAAAGGGCGCGGAGGTCAGCAACTGCGTTCTCATGCAGGACGGTATAGTGCGCTCGGGCTCGATACTGAAATACATAATCGCCGACAAGCAGGTCGAGATCATGGCCAACAGGACGCTCATGGGGCATGAAAAATATCCTCTCGCCATATCGAAGATGAGCATAGTATAATCAGAAAGCGACGAGGCGGCAAAACGCTGTGAGACATTTTTGAAGGAGATCTGGGTGAAAGGAGAAACGGGATGAAAATACTGTATGTGACGAGCGAGTGCGCGCCGTTCTGTAAGACGGGAGGTCTCGCGGACGTTTCGGGGAGCCTGCCGCAGGCGCTTGCCTCCGGCGGAGATACCGTGGCCGTCATACTCCCGCTGTATCAGAGCATAGAAAACGAGTGGCGCGAGAAGATGACGTTCGTAAAATATATTTATATCGACCTTTCGTGGCGGCATCTCTACTGCGGGCTTTTCCGCATGGAGCGCGGCGGCGTGACATACTACTTCGTGGATAACGAGCAGTATTTTGCAAGGCCGGAGCTTTACGGCTATTACGACGACGGCGAGCGCTTTGCGTTTTTCTCACGCGCTGTCGTATCGCTTCTCGTTCATCTTGATTTCATGCCGGACGTTGTTCACTGCAACGACTGGCAGAGCGCGCTTTGCTGTATCTACATCAGCGACGAGGCCGTGAGAAACGATTTGCTCAAAGGAATAAAAACCGTTTTTACCGTGCACAACATAGAATATCAGGGGCGCTTCGGCCGTGATGCTCTCAGCGACCTGTTCGGCTTGCCGGACGGCTGGTTTACGGGCGGCTCGATAGCCTTCGACGGGGACGTGAATCTTCTCAAGGGCGCGCTGATAACCTGCAACGCGATAACGACGGTGTCCCCGACCTACGCTGAGGAGCTGCGCATGGCGTATTACGCGCACGGGCTCGATTCCGTGATGAACCTGTGCTCGTGGAAGCTTCACGGAGTGCTAAATGGTATCGACATGAAGCGCTACGACCCAAAGGCCGATAAGAACATCGAGAAAAATTATTCCTCGCGCGACCTTTCCGGGAAAGCCGATTGCAAGGCCGCACTCCAGAGCAGCCTCGCGCTTTCATCCGAGGCCGATGTTCCGCTCATCGCGGTCGTCAGCCGGCTCGTGCAGCACAAGGGGCTAGACCTGATATGCGAGGCGCTGCCGGGAATAATGGATCTCGGCGTACAGCTCGTGGTGCTCGGAAGGGGCGACTGGCATTTCGAAGAATTTTTCAGGAACGCGCAGTTTCAGTATCCCGGCCGTCTTTCGGCGCGCATAATGTACGACGAGGCGCTGGCAATGCGCATATACTCGGGGGCGGATCTGTTCCTTATGCCGTCTAAAAGCGAGCCCTGCGGCCTGTCCCAGATGATAGCAATGCGCTACGGCGCCGTTCCCATCGCGCGCGAGACGGGCGGGCTCAAGGACAGCGTCCACCCGTACGAGGCTTGGTGCGGAGCCGGAAACGGGTTCACGTTCGCGGCCTATTCCGCGTCCGATATGTACTATGTCATAAAGCAGGCCGCGGAGCTTTACAGAAACGAGAGCGAAGCGTTCGGAAAACTCAGAAAGCGCGGAATGACCACCGACTTCAGCTGGAGCAAAAGCGCCGGAGAGTACGACAGGATATATTCGTCGATAATTGGAAAATAATACCATTAGAAGAGGAGAACCGATGCAAAGTTATACCAGCGCCGATATTGAAGCTGCGATCAAGCGCAAACTCCAGATAAATTACGGCATTGCGCTCGAAGATGCTACGGAAGCATATATGTTCAAGGCCTGTGCGCTTGTCCTGCGCGACATAATGGCGCTAAACGGGAGCAAGACCATGGAAGGCGTCAGAAAGAAACACAGCCGGCAGGTGCATTACATGTCGCTTGAGTTTCTGATGGGCAGGAGCCTGATGAAAAACGCGTTCAACCTCGGCGTGCTCGCTCCGATGAGAGAGGCAATAGAGGCGATGGGTTTCAAAGCCGCGGATATATTCGAGATAGAGCCTGACGCGGGCCTCGGCAACGGCGGCCTCGGCAGGCTTGCCGCGTGCTATCTCGACTCGATGACGACTCTCGGTATACCCGCCACCGGATATTCTATCTGCTACGAGCTCGGAATATTCAAGCAGCGCATAGTGGACGGACAGCAGGTCGAGCTTCCGGACAACTGGAAAGAAATGGGAGACGCGTGGCTGATACCGAAACCGGAGGAGACGGAAAAGGTCAAGTTCGGAGGCACGCTTCGTGAGTTCTGGGATCACGGAAAGCTCCACGTTGTGAACGAGGGCTACAGCTCGGTGCTCGCAATACCGTGCGACATGGAAATAGGCGGATACGAGACCGACCATGTGAACTCGCTCAGGCTGTGGGACGCGAAATCCCCGACGCCGCTTGATATGTCGCTGTTTTCGAGCGGTCAGTATATAAAGGCCAGCGAGCAGCAGACTATGGCGGACACGATAGCGAAGATTCTCTACCCCTCGGACGAGCATATCGAGGGCAAATCGCTGCGCCTGAAGCAGCAGTATTTCTTTGTCTCGGCCACGGTTCAGTCGGTCGTGCGCAGGCATATATCCTCCTACGGCACTCTTAATAACTTCGCGGAGAAAAACGTGTTCCAGATAAACGACACGCATCCCGCGCTCGTAATACCGGAGCTTATGCGCATACTTATGGACGACGCGGGCTTCGACTGGGATAAGGCCTGGGGCATAACGACGGCTTCGGTCGCGTACACGAACCACACGGTGCTGTCGGAGGCGCTCGAGCGCTGGCCTCAGTCGCTCATCGCGCTGCTGCTTCCACGCGTCTGGCAGATAATCTGCGAGATAGCGCGCCGCTGGCAGGCGCGTGTCGAGGATTATTACAATCACGACAGGGCCGTGACGGAGCGCATGGCGGTCGTCTGGGGCGGAGAGGTGCGAATGGCAAACCTGTGCATCGCCGGAGGGATGGCCGTTAACGGCGTCTCAGCGCTGCACTCGAAGATACTCCGCGATGACGTGTTCAGAGATGCGTACGCCATGGAGCCGGAAAAATTCAAGAGCATTACAAACGGCGTTGATCACCGCCGCTGGCTTGCACAGAGCAATCCCCGCCTGCACTCGCTCGTATGCGAGCTGAACGGCGGCGATAAATATCTTCTCGACGCGTCGGAGCTTTCAAAGATAGAGCGCTTTGCGTCGGACGAGAGCGTGCTCAAGCGTCTCGCAGAGATAAAGAGACGCAATAAGGAAGATTTTTCCGACTATTACGACAAAAACGGAGGTGCTCCGCTCGACGTCGATTCCATATTCGACGTACAGGTCAAGCGCCTGCACGAGTACAAGCGCCAGCTTCTCAACGCCCTGCATATAATCTATCTTTACCAGAAGCTGCACGACGATCCCAACATGGAGATGCGTCCCCGGACGTTTCTCATCGGGGCCAAGGCCGCGCCGGGCTACGCGAGGGCGAAGAAGATAATACAGCTTATAAACTCGCTGTCCGTGATGGTGAACAACGATAAGCTTTGTCGCGGTAAGCTATCCGTGTACTTTCTTGAAAACTACCGCGTGTCGCTTGCCGAAAAGCTGATGCCGGCGAGCGAGGTGTCGGAGCAGATATCCACCGCAGGCAAGGAAGCGTCGGGCACCAGCAACATGAAATTCATGATGAACGGCGCGCTGACGGTCGGAACTCTCGACGGAGCAAACGTAGAGATGCACGACGTCCTCGGGGACAACAATATGTTCCTGTTCGGGCTCGGTGCGAAGGAAGCTGCGGAGATAAAGCCAGTCTACGATCCGATGACCGTATACTCCCGCGACGAAAAAGTCCGCCGCGCTGTGGATCAGCTGCGGACCGGCTTCGGAGACGGGGTGTCCTACGAGGATATTTACTCGAGCCTGCTTTCCGGAGGCCCCGGCCACGCCGACGAGTACCTGCTGCTCATCGATTTCGCGTCCTACTGCGACGCGCAGAGGCGCGTTGGCGAGGCCTACGGCGACAGTGAGAAATGGGCCGCCATGTCGCTGCGCAATATAGCGAGAAGCGGGATATTCTCCGCCGACCGCGCTGTGCGCGAGTATGCCGACGAGATATGGCGCGTCAGGCACAAGTGATATATCCGCCGTTATAAAAGAGCAAAAACTCCCCGGGACGATATGTCCCGGGGAGTTTTAATATTCCTGATTTTATCCGAAGTGCGCTATGTCGTTGGCAGAATCCGACGTCCATATCTCAAGCATGTTTATCGGGTCGTCGTAGTCCGCGGTCCAGCCGTCGCGGGCGAGGTCGAAATCGCCGCTGCTGCGGGTGTCGAGGAACACGCTCCAGTCCTGCTTGTCTATCGTTATATCTATGCCGAGAGCGGACAGATCCTGCTGGATAGCCTCGGCGATAGTCTGCTGCTTGGTATCGGGAGTTATCATGAACGTGAACGACAGGGGCGTATCATCGGAGAGCTTGCCGTCGCTTCCGAAGGAGAAGCCCGCGTCCTTAAGTAGCTCGCGAGCCTTGTCAGCCGTGCCCTCGGGGTCATTGTTGATGGCGAGAGGGTCGAAGTAGCCGGTATCGGCCTCGTCGCTGTAGGTATAGGCGTCGTCGCTGACGCGGAACTCGCCGCCGTGTCCGTCGCTCATTCCGGGCGGAATAAGGGTATTGGCGGCCTGAGCGCCGGTCTGGTCGATGTTGTCGCATATGTACTTGCGGTCAATGAGCATGGATATCGCCTGACGCACCTCGCAGGCCTGGTCCCATGTCATTCCGGCAAACATATCCGACTTTGAGTTGAACGTCAGGTAATAGGTGCCAAGCTCGGGCGAGGCGGTAAATTCCTTGTTCCCGGAGCTTATGAGGCTTCCGATGACGTCTGTCGGGACCTGGTCGATATAGTCGAGGTTGCCGGCGGAATACGCAGCGTAGGGCGCGGCGGAGTCATCAGAGAGCATAAAGTTGAGCGTTGTCGTCTTGACCTTGCCGGCGTCGTAGTAATTGGGGTTTTTCGTGTAGGTCATGGACTCGCCGTGGCTCCAGCCGGTAAGCATATACGGGCCGTTGCACACAAAGCCGGGATTTAGCGCCCACGCGCCGGGATTTGTGCCGTCGCTGTCGGCGGCCTCCACTCCCGCTTCGTAAACGGGCAGAAAAGTCGGGAACGCGAGCAGACTGTAAAAATACGCGCAGGGCGCGTTTAGCTTGCAGATAAGCGTGTTTTCATCGGCCGTTACGTCGAGCGTCCCGTCGTCCTTCTTCGCAAAGACGCTGAACAGATAGCTGTAACCGGCTCCCGTCTCCTCGGCCGCGGCCCGGTTCCAGGAATACACGAAGTCCTTGGCCGTCAGCTCCTCGCCGTTCGACCAAAGACTCTTTTTAAGCTCGAAGGTGTAGGTCAGCCCGTCGTCCGAAACCGCGGTCGCTCCGACGAGCGCTGGGTAGGGCTTGCCGTTTCCTCCGATAGCGTAGAGCCCGATAAAGGTATTCACTGCAAGCGTTCCGCCGTCGGTAGTGACGTTGAGCGCGGGGTCGAGCGTGTCGGGTTCGGGTGCGAGATAGATGTTGAGCGCGGACGCGCCGGACTTTGCGGCCTTTGTGAAATACGTTATACCGCTCTTTGAGGTATATATCCCGCTGACTCCCGTGTGGCACATATACGCGTGTGTATAGTAGAATATCGGCACGACACAGCCGCTGGCCATGAGCTGATCCTCAAGCGAGTGGAGCTGCGCTTCGCGCGATTCATAATCAGTGGAGGAATAGACGCTCTGAACGCCGCTGTCGTACCCGCTCCAGTCTGGCGTCTCGACCTTTCCGGAGCCGGACGAGCCGCAGCCCGAAAGTAGTGACAGACCTACGGCTGCTGCCGAGACAAGCGCGGCGGCGCGTTTGATATGTATCATATTACCATCCCTTTCGGTTTGCAGAATACGAAACGATCGTAAAAGTTATTTTTACGGGTAACAGGGAAAATTTTCCAAAAATTGTATTTTAAGGGAGCAAAAACATTGAGTTTTTACTGTTAACGCAAATTATTATAACCTTAAATCCGATAATTTGCAACAAAAACCGACATATAATTCAAGCCGGTTGTAACAGCCGCCAGCAGGCGGCGCAGTGCCCTCCGTCCAGTTCGGCCTCCGGGGGGATCTGAGCGGCACAGATGCGCATGGCGTTTTCGCACCGTGGGCAGAAGGCGCAGCCGCGCGGCATATTTCCTATGTAAGGCGGGGAACCAGGGATGGAGTAAAGCCGCCCGCCGTCCTCCGGCGGTATGCAGCGCAGCAATGCCTTCGTGTATTCATGGGCGGGCGACAAAAGCACGTCAGATACGCTCCCACGCTCGCATATCCCGCCGCCGTACATTACGAGCATATTGCCGCACATCCGCGCCGAAACCTCGAGGTCGTGGGATATGAAAAGCATCGCCATGCCTAGCTCGTCGCAAAGCGAGCCGAGCAGGTCGAGTATCTGCGCCTGAACGGTCGCGTCGAGAGAGGTTGTCGGCTCGTCAGCTATGAGTATGTCGGGCGAACAGACGAGCGCCATGGCGATCATCGCGCGCTGGAGCTGTCCGCCCGACAGCTCATGCGGGTACTGAAAAAACCGCCTTTCCGGCTCATCCATCCGCGTAAGCGACAGCGCGTCGAGCGCTTTCGCATCGCAGACCGCGCGATCCGCGCCGGTGTGTATCCGCACGGCCTCGGCTATCTGCCGCCCAATGGTGAACAGCGGGTCGAAAGACGACATCGGGTTCTGAAATATTATGGAGCAGCGGGCTCCGCGCCAGGCGCGGAGGCGTTTTGCGTCCCAGAGAAGGATGTTTTCGCCGTTGAACAGTATCTCCCCGCCGGAGATTTTCCCGCCGCCGGGAATGATGCCCATTATCGCGGAGGCAAGGGTGGATTTGCCCGAGCCGCTCTCCCCGACAACGCCGAGCGTCTCGCCCCGCTCCAGCGTGAAGGATACGTCACGCACGGCGTCAAGCGGCCCGCCGTCCGACGGGAATATGACAGACAGGTTCCTGATTTCAAAAAGCGGAGTGCCCATTCCTTAAGTCCCCCTTTAACATCTCGGGTCGAACGCGTCGCGCAGCGCGTCGCCGAGGGTGTTGAGCGCGAACACGATGACGCATATCGCCAGCGCGGGAAACACGAGCCGCATGGGATATATCTGTATTCCGCCCAGCGCGGCGTTCGCAAGAGAGCCGAGCGACGGCATCGGCGCTCGCACGCCTAGCCCGATGAAGGAAAGATAGCTCTCGGTAAATATGGCGACGGGTATCTCGAGCGCCGCGGTCACGATTATGAGCGACGCGCAGTTGGGAAGAATATCGGAAAACAGTATGCGCCATGAAGATGCTCCGAGTGTGCGCGAGGCGAGCACGTAGCCGCTGTTTTTCAGCGTCATTACGCGTGAGCGCACAACGCGTGCCGTTCCGACCCAGTAAAGGCAGCCAAATACTATGAGCATCGAAAGGACTTCCGCGCCGAGCCCGGATATGAGTCCTCCCGCCGCGCCTACCGTCTTGTCGAGCACGACCGATAAAAGGATTATCATCAGCAGGTCCGGCAGCGAGTAGATGACGTCGACTATACGCATCATTATCATGTCGGCCTTTCCGCCGGCCAAGGCGCTTGCCGCGCCGTATATCGTGCCGATGACGACTACTATCGCCGCCGCGAACAGGCCAACAAGCAGCGATACGCGCGTTCCGTAAACGACGCGTATGAAATAATCCCTCGCGAGGGAATCGGTTCCGAATATGTGCGGAAAAAGCGAATTCCCTGTTTCTTCCATATACGAAAGTTCGCCTGCCGACCATTGCATCGGAGCGAGATTCGCCGCGGAAGCGTCGCGCGCGCCGTTTATCATAACGCTGTCGGAATATCCGTAGGGAACGACGAGCGGAGCGAAAACGACTACGATGAACAGGACTATGAGCACGATAATCGCGGCGACCGCCGCGGGATTGCGGAAAAACCGCCTCACGGCGCTGTTTCCGCGCGCGGCGGAGGAAGGCGCGAAAGCGCGCTTTTCCTCGTCCGAAGCTTTCTTGAACATCTCGGGGTTTATCTGCATCGAAAACATTCTGTTCATGGCGCGCCTCATTCAAGCGCCGCCCGGCGGTCGAGCAGCGCGCACAGCACATCGGAAACAAGATTTGCGAGTATAAGCAGGGCGGAAAGGAATATCGTCACGCCCATTATGACGGTATAGTCGCTGTCAATTATCGATCTTACGAATTTTGAGCCGAGCCCGCCTATCGTGAATACGCTCTCAACGACCAGAGAACCGGTTATTATATATGCGAACATCGGCGCGAAGTAGGCCACGACGGGCGTAAGCGTCCCGCGCAGCGCATGGACGAATATCGCTCTTGCATTAGACGCGCCCTTGGCTCTGACGACGCGCATATAGTCCTCGGACAGAACGTCCAGCATGGACGAGCGCGTGAGCCGCGTTATATAAGACGCGGGGTAGACCGCGAGGGCGATGATCGGAAGAACGAGGCTTCCGCCATCGGCGGACCAAACGGGCACAAGAGCGAGGGCGTAGCAGAAGACGAGCAGAAGCAGCGTGGCGAGAATGAAATTGGGCACGGCGGTGCCTAGAGCGGAAAGGAAGGATATTATCCTGTCCGCGGCTTTTCCACGCCTGGCCGCGGCTATGCAGCCGAGAAAGACTCCCACGGCGGCGGAGAGCGCGGCGGCTGCCGCGCCTATCCTCGCGCTGACGGCGAAGGAGGGGAATATGATCTCAGCCACGCTGCGCCCAGTGCGAAGGCTTACGCCCCAGTCGCCGCGCAGCAGGCCGCCCATGTAGGATATGTACTGCTCCCACACGGGCCTGTCGAGCCCGTAGCGTTTTTCAAGCACGGCCCGCACGGCGGCGGAGACCTTTTCGGAATTGAACGGCCCGCCCGGTATTGCGTACATTATGAAGAAGGTCGCCGCGCTGGCGATCAGAAGCGTAAGCGCGGCGAGGATTATACGTTTTGCTATGTAGCGATACATATTTCACTCTCCCGTGAAATTTTCAGTCCGCCGCTATAAGCGAAAAGCGGCCTCTCCGGAGCGGAACGC
Organism: Oscillospiraceae bacterium; assembly: GCA_034926415.1. GTDB lineage: Bacteria > Bacillota > Clostridia > Oscillospirales > Oscillospiraceae > JAYFRC01. Next base: position 14,387 of record JAYFRC010000069.1, on the reverse strand, counting down.
GCCAGAGAGACCGCAGCGTCGCATTTATAAGTTGTTCTCCGGGGGGATCAATATCCAAGCAACGATATAAACGAGCACGCCGGTGCCGACGCTCCCTATCGAAAGCAGCACCGCGATTATGCGCACGATGCTCGGGTCGATACCGAAGAACTCGGCTATGCCGCCGCAGACTCCTCCGATAAATTTGTTCGATTCGGAACGGTAAAGATGTTTTCCGCTCATGTCATGTGCACTCCTTTATTTTTTGTTTTCGATCGGAACGAGTTTTCCGTCGGCGTTGAATTCAACGCTGATAATACTATTTTTGGTAAATTTTGCTATCTCGTCGAGACGCACTATCGCGCCGTAGTCGGATACGAAAGAATAGGCCGTTCCGCGGCGCTTGGCGCGGCCAGTGCGTCCGATGCGGTGGACGTAGTACTCGTTTTCGTCAGGCACGTCGTAGTTGAACACGGCGTCCACGTCGTCGACGTCTATTCCACGCGAAGCCACGTCGGTCGCGACGAACACGCGGAGCTTTCCGCTTCGGAATTTTTCCATGACCTGCTCGCGCTTGACCTGCGGTATATCACCGTGGATGCAGTCCGCGTCGATGCCGTTCATCTGGAGCATTTTCGTCAGACGCTCGACCATGCCCTTTGTGTTGCAGAAAGCTATGACGCGTTCGTAGTTTTCCTGATTGAGTATCTTTATCATAGCCTCGGGCTTTGAGTTCATTGCAACATCGAGACGGTACTGAAGGATGTCGGGCTTGTTCTGCTCGTCCGCACGGACGGTTATCTCGACCGCGTCGCGTTGGTAGACCCAGGCGATGTCCATTACCTCGCGCGAGATGGTGGCGGAAAACATTCCGAGGTTTTTCCTGCTTTTCAGCTGGTCGAGTATGCGCGTCACGTCGTGGATGAAGCCCATGTCGAGCATTCTGTCGGCCTCGTCAAGGACGACGGTCTGCACCGCGTCGACGCGTATCGTACGGCGCTTGATGTGGTCCGCTAAGCGCCCAGGCGTAGCCACGACTATCTGCGGTCTTTTCTTCAGCACGGTTATCTGTTTTTGTATCGGTTGTCCGCCGTAGGCGCAGACCACGCGTACGCCATCTTTGAATTCGGAGAGCGCGTGAAGCTCCTCGGCTATCTGTATTGCGAGCTCGCGGGTCGGAGCAAGTATGACGGCCTGTATTTTATCGTTTCCGGGATCGATGTGCTCGACTATCGGGATCCCGAACGCGAAGGTCTTTCCGGTTCCGGTCGGGGCTTTGGCGATGACGTCTTTCCACTCCATCATGGGCTGTATGCAGCCCGCCTGCACGGGCGTGGATACGGTCAGCCCTTTTTTTTCTATAGCGCGCATTATTTCAGGGGAGAGCCCCATCGAGTCAAAGCGCGCGCCTTGTGTGATTTCCATTCAAAAAAGTCCTCTTATTTCATAAAATATCTACAATCTCTAATATAATACCATAGCCGGAAAGATATATCAAGGAGCGCGTTAAGCGGAAAATGTCTGATATGAAAAGTTTCGTCTTTAATTCTACTCGCGCATATTCGGCGCTGCCATGTGCGTATAGTTCATATTCGAATCGTGCAGGTGCCGATTTTGCCATCCGCGCGGGAGGTATGGGTATTAGTTAACATCTGCTTCCGCTGTCCGGTGTCCAGATCCAGTCTAGACAAACCCCCCGCTCCATATCTTGCGGAGCGGGGGGTTCGTTATGTAGAAGATGTTTCTCAGTATGCGATTCCCTGAGCGATCATCGCGCGGCAATTCCCGCGCGGCAAGCCGCGTGGGAGTCCTTTGATTTTATCGCGGCGGGCGGAGTGAATCCGCCCTGCGGCAAGATTTTGCTGCACAAAATGCTTGATAAAGGTTTGCTGCGCGATTGTGGATTTCTCAGTATGCGATTCCTTGAGCAATCATCGCGCGGCAGACCTTCGTAAAGCCAGCGATATTCGCTCCGGCTACGAGATTCCCTTCGAGGCCGTATTCCTTGGAGGCGTCGTAGGCATTGTGGAAGATACCTTCCATAATGCTCTTGAGCTTTGCGTCGACTTCCTCGAAGGTCCAGGAATAACGCATGGAGTTCTGGCACATCTCAAGAGCGGAGGTAGCCACGCCGCCGGCATTGGCGGCTTTTGCGGGAGCGAACAGGATTCCGGCTTTCTGGAACGCGGCGACAGCGTCCGGAGTTGAGGGCATATTCGCGCCCTCACCGACGGCCATAACGCCGTTCTTGATCAGCAGCTTGGCGCTCTTCTCGTCGAGCTCGTTCTGGGTCGCGCAGGGAAGAGCCACGTCGCACTTTATGTTCCATATATCGCGGCAGCCCTCGGCATAGGTCGCGCCCTTTACGCGCTTTGCGTAATCCTTGATGCGACCGCGTTTGACTTCCTTGATGTCTTTCATGATCCTGAGGTTGATTCCCTTGGGGTCGTATACGTAGCCGTTTGAGTCGGACATGGCGACGACGGTTGCGCCCATTTCGGCCGCTTTCTGACAGGCGTAGATTGCGACGTTTCCAGAGCCGGAGATGACGACGGTCTTGCCATTGAAAGAATCGTTCTTCATGCACTTGAGCATTTCCTGTACGAGGTAGCAAAGGCCGAAGCCTGTTGCCTCGGTGCGGGCGAGTGAGCCGCCCCAGGTGAGGCCCTTGCCGGTGAGCACGCCGGTGAACTCGTTCTGGAGGCGCTTGTATTGGCCAAACATATAGCCTATCTCGCGTCCGCCTACGCCGATGTCACCCGCTGGCACGTCGGTATCGGGACCAATGTGCTTTGCGAGCTCGGTCATGAAGCTCTGGCAGAAGCGCATTATCTCCGCGTCTGATTTGCCCTTGGGGTCAAAGTCGGAGCCGCCCTTGCCGCCGCCGATGGGCAGCGTGGTCAGGGAGTTCTTGAATATCTGCTCGAAGCCAAGGAACTTGATGATGGAGAAGTTGACGGAGGGATGCAGGCGCAGGCCGCCCTTGTAGGGACCGATGGCGCTGTTGAACTGGACGCGGTAGCCGCGGTTGACCTGCACGTTACCCTTGTCGTCGACCCATGACACGCGAAATTGAACGGCGCGCTCGGGCTCGACAATACGCTCGAGTACGCCGTTTTTCTGTATCTCGGGGTGCTTCTTCACAACGGGGACAAGGGATTCGAGAACCTTTCCCACCGCCTGAAGAAATTCTGGCTCGTTCGGATTGCGTGTGCAGACCGTATCATATACGCTCTGCACATATGCGTTTTTGAATTCCATTAATGAAATTCCCCTTTCATTTCTAATAAATGCAATAATTATTATAATATCCCCATAAAAAAACACAATATTTTTTTGTATTGAGTTCACACTTTTGCAGGACAAGCGCACAAATATTTCACTCAAAGGCGACGGAGAGGCGTCGCGTCCGAGACTGACGCGCTACCGGACGCGCGCATGAAAAAACCGGCCTCCGCGTTTGCGGAGCCCGGTTTCCCGTTTCAGATATTCACAACGTCCATCATTGCGCTTCTTTTCGCGCCTTTTTTCTTTTCGGTTTCAGCGACTTTGCTCTGCTCGAAAAAGTAATCGGATAGAGCGCGTCTTGTGACGATTCCCATAAACATACCGCGGTCGTCTATGACCGGGACGAAATGGTACTCCATCACGGCTTCACGCAGCTCCTCGGGCGAGGCGGTGATAGGCACGGCCTTGTTGCAGCCCCTGCGGACTATATCCTTTATCGTATGTTCCTTGACCTTTTCGTAGCCGCCGAAATCAATGATATGCCACAGAAAATCTCCCTCATTGACGGTACCGATGTACCGTCCGTCCTGACTGATGACGGGTACAGCTTCGTATCCGTGGTTGCGCATCAGCTCAAGCCCCTGCTTAAGCGTTTTGTAGTCGTAAAGATAGGCAAGGTCGCGCTTGTGCTGCATCAGTCCGATAAAATTCACAGGCACTCATTCCTTTTCATGATATTGTATGTATCCTGTAACTTCTTTTGCCAAACGCGCAGACATGGTTTTGCTTTGTCTGTTTATGTTAATCATAACAGGGAATAATTAAAAAACTGTGAACATAGCGAACGTCAATCTGCTGAAAAAAGAGGTGTCAATTTGACACCTCTTCCAAAAATAATTCATATATGGGGGTATTAATAAATATCGCGTCAAAATGCCACAACTATTCCGCCGTCGCTTGCGTAAACGGTGCTCAGGCCGCGCGTGCGGCATATAATTGCTGAGCGAAAAGATGTTTTTTTGTAGAGCAGATTGCGCATGTATATCGCGCGGTCCTCGCAGTTGCAGTGCGAGATGAACAGAGTGCGCCCCTCTGTCCCGACCTTGGAAGCGCGCATCGCGATCTGATCCGCCATCTTTGAAAGCGCGGTGTTTATGTTAAGCGCCTGACCGACCTTGTCTATCGTTCCGGCGGGCGTACCCTCCATTACGAGCTTGATGTGCAGCGTTCCGGTTATTATTGCCTGAATATGGTTGAGACGTCCGTTTTTGCGGAGATTGTCAAGATTTTCTAGGACGAAAAGCGTTGTCAGCCTCGCGATATATTTGTCTGCCGCCGCTACGACCTCATCGAAGGAAAGACCGCTCGCGCACAGAGCGAAGACCCTGTGCACGACAGCCGACTGACCTGCGGACGCGCTGCGCGAATTGAATATGTGTATTTTCTTTTTGGGGTGTTCCTCAAGATACATGGCCTTCGCCTGCATCGCACTGTTGTAGGAGCCGCTGAGCTCGGAGGAAAGCGTGATTACGAAAACATCCTCGTCACCTCCGAAGGTATCCATGAACCACTGGGGAGGTGGGCAGGAGGTTTTCGTTCCGTCCTCCGACGCCGCCATGCGCGCAATGAGATCCTTTGTCGGAAGGCTCCCGTTGTCTATATATTCCTGCACCCCGGTCGTGATGATGAGGGGAACTACGGTGTATTGCGGAGTTCCGGCATAATCCGGAATAATATCGGTGCCGCTGTCGGCAACAATCTTCCAAGCCATCGTCAGATGCTCCAATCCAATTTTATGAACAAGATTATATCATATCGGATATTTCAAGTCAAGACAAAGATGCATGTCTCATGCGATTTTCAAAGCGACGAAGCTCCAAAACTGCGGGGAAGCAGGTCGCGGAGAGCGACGGCGTCGAAGTTTCCAGCGCTGTCGGAACAGAGGACTGTCATTTCGGGGGAAAACTCGTTTAAAACCTGACGGCAGACGCCGCAGGGCGTACATTTTACTGCGGAGGAACCGGCGACGGCTATGCGGGTAAAGTCGTGTTTCCCGTCGGAAACGGCCTTGGCTACCGCCGCGCGCTCGGCACAGATGGAGGGAGAAAAGGCGGCGTTTTCGATGTTGCAGCCGGTGTAGACCGAGCCGTCGCCGCACTCGAGCGCGGCGCCCACGGCAAAATGCGAGTAGGGGCAGTAGGCGCGTCCGCGCATATCGAGTGCCGTGGCCACAAGTTCCCTGTCGGTCATATTGTTTCCTCCTTATCGTAAAATGAACCGTCTCTGACACCGCAGAGACGAATGAGGGCATCTGCCGGCCGGTCAATGCTGCTTGCGGCAGGGCATGCTTCCCCTGCCAGTTAGCCTGGCAGGGGAAAGCTGCACCGAGGGCCGGATTAGGTCAGTAATGGACGGCCTATTTGCTGAAATCGTAAGGTCTGTTGGGGCGAACCGTCAAATCTATTATATCCTTTGCGTCGTAGAACTGGAGATACCTGCTGCGGCTACCGCGAAGGGTTGTCCCATCCGGGTGCATGCGGTCGCAGATTACGGCGCAGGTGTCGGTCTTTATTTTGGAGTACGAAGATACTCCGACCGAGCAGAAGATGCGGAAGCCCTGAGCCTGAAGATACTGGAATATCGGACCGGTATGGTCGACGTCGTCGCCGTCCGGGCGCGCGCCGTGGGGATAGAAGAATATATCGGTCGGCCCTACAAGGCTTCCGACCTCGTCGGCCCATTTTTTGGTGTCGGCCTGAACGGTACCGAGGCTCTTCTTGGCGAGATTGATGTGTCCCCAGGTATGGCTTCCGAAGTACCAGCCCTCGGCCTTAAGCGCGGCTATGACGGGCTTAACCGCTTCGATTTCCTTCTGGCGGTTGGCTTCGTGCTCGGCGGACTGATCCTCCTTCTCGGTCATGGTGCGGTAGCCGAGTATTCCGCAGTAGCCGGTGAGCGACAGGCAGCCCTTGACGCCGGTCGGAGAGAAATCGGGGTGCTCGCGTACGAACTTGTCCAGAATCGTTATGGCGTCGAGGTCCTGAGACACGACCTCGTTTCCTTCAGGGTCTTTGCCCCAGCTCCATATCTCGCCGTCCTTGACGATGAGCTTGTATGTAAAGCCGTTTTCAATCATGTAGGGATAGTAGTTGACGTCATCGTAGGAGATGATAAGCGGTTTTTTGCCCTCGGGCACCATGACTTGTTTTCTGACCATGACGTCCTTGCCGTCAGCGTCCTTGCTCTGCCCCCAAACGTCGTCGATATTGACGAGGACGTAGCCCTTGTCGTAGACGCTCTGGAGTATCTTGTCGTACTCATCCACGGTCACCATCCAGTCGTCTATGCCGTCGGACATATTGTCGCCGTCGAAGGCAAGCTCGGGGTAGGCCACGACAGGGTGAAAGAAAAGGTGCTCGACGACGCCGTCGTAAGGCACCATGTTGTATTCAGGCGTTTGGGCTGAATCGTCGCCCGAAGAGCTGCCCGAACCGTCGCCAGCCGTTTCTCCTGAACCGCTGCCGGAAGAATCCACGGTGGCGTTTCCCGAAGTCTCGGAGCCGTTTTCGCCGGCGCTTCCTCCGGTACCGTTGCTTCCGCAGGACGTGAGAAGCATGGCCATTGCGAGAATGGCGGCGGTGAATGTGGTAAATACGGTTTTGCGTTTCATTTTCTCTGTTCTCCCTCTGATTCTGATATAGCATACGCAATTTGTTTTTGCAATGTATGATATACATATTATAACAGTTATTGAGAGAGAAGTTGTGAACAAGCGGTTACAATTCGTGTCGATTTTAATACCGCGTGATTACAAAATGCTTTTAAATATTTTAAGGGGACGGATATTGTCCAGCCGAATCTCCGTCCCGGTCAAAAAAATATTTTTACCGCTGCGGCCGCGGTTATAAACCCGGTCAGGTCGGCGCACAGCGCAGCCGGTATCGCGTGCCGGGTCTTTACTATGCCCGCCGCGCCGAAATATACGGCGGCGGTATAGAAGGTGGTCTCGGTGCTGCCCATCATTACCGCCGCGGTGCGTCCCGCGTCGCTGTCCACGCCGCAGGTCTTGATTATGTCGGAACAGACGGCAAGGGCCCCGCTCCCGCTGAGCGGGCGTATAAGCATCAGCGCGACTGTCTCGGATGGGACGCCAAGCCTTGTCATCACCGGAGCAAGCAGTGCCGCCAGTGCCTCGGTGGCTCCGCTGGCGCGGAGCATGGACACGGCGGTAAGCATCACGATGAGCGCGGGAGCTATTCCGAGCATGGTGCGCAGGCCGTCGGCCGCGCCGTCGGCGAGTGCGGCGTAAACATCCGTGCGCCGTGACAGCGCGTAGACCGATACGGCGGCAAAAAAGACCGGAATTATGAACGACGTAATATCCATTTTCTCACCCCGACGGAAAGCGCGACATTATTTTGGCCGCCAGAAGCCCCGCCGCGACGGACAAAAAAGACGTGAACCAGACGGCGGGCAGTATGTCGAAGGGCGAGGCGCAGCCGTTTGCGGCTCTGATCGCGGCTATGGTGGTCGGTATGAGCTGTATGGACGCGGTGTTCATGACAACGAGCAGGCACAGCTCGTCTGACGCGGCGCCGCCGCATCCCGTGGCCATGCGCCTCGCCGCCTTTATCCCGAGCGGCGTCGCCGCGTTCCCGAGGCCAAGCATATTTGCGGACATATTCGCGGCTATGGCTGAAAGCGTCTCGTCGTCGCGGGCGGCCTTTGGAAAAAGCAGCTTTATCAGCGGCCTGAAAAGCCGCGCGACTTTTCCCGACAGTCCTGAGCGGTCCATGACGGAGAGGAATCCGGTCCATATGCATATGATGCCCGTCAGGGAAATGCACAGAGTGACGGCCTCACGCGCGCCGTCGATGGCTGCGGCGGAAACGGCGTCCATATGGCCTGTCGCCGCTCCGAAAGCCACCGATACGACCATCATTATTGTAAAGACGACAGCAAGAATCATAAACGGCCTCCAAAACAAAAAGAAGGTACCAGAAAATGCCAGTTCTTATTGACAAAGGAAGAAAATGTTATATAATTACACAAGGTAAAAGAAAGCTTCTTTTCGCGCAAAAAGAGCTTGGGAGAGAAACCAATTGATAGAAATGCTTAGAGAACAGGAGAGATAAAAAAATGAACAATCAGTCAAAGGCAACGGGTATCGTACGCAAGGTAGACGAGCTCGGAAGGATCGTTCTTCCTATAGAACTGCGCCGCACGCTCGATATTGCCGAAAAGGACGATGTGGAAATTTATGTTAAGGACCAGTCCATTATTCTTACAAAGTATCGTCCTTCCTGCATATTCTGCAGCAATACCAAGGACATAATCAAGTTTAAGGGCAAAAACGTCTGCCCCAGGTGCCTGAAGGCGCTTCAGGAAAAGAAGCTTTGATTCAATGGTAATGGTATCGGACAGGGGCGCCGGATTTTCCGGCGCCCCTGTTTTTGTTTGCCAACCGTCGGATTTTATATTATACTGTTCGTCAATTACAATATGCGGAAATATCCGAAACATTCTGCGGAGATGCGATATGGAAAGACGCGATTTGCTTTTCGAAGGCGGCTTCACGCTCATATACGACGACGCGCTGACAAAGCCTGGGACGGATTCGTTCCTGCTCTCGGCGTTTCCGAAGCTGCGCCGCGGCCTCCGGTGCGCCGATCTCGGCGCAGGAGGCGGACTGCTCGGCCTGCTTCTGCTCTCCCGTGAGAGAGAATTGTGCGTAGACGGGGTCGAGATATGCGCCGACGCGCGGGCTCTTGCGGAGAAAAACGCCGCCGAAAACGGAATAGCCGACAGGCTGAAAACGTATATCGCCGATATCCGCTCCCTCGGCGGAGTGCTGGATGCCGGCAAATACGACCTTGTAGTCTCGAACCCTCCGTATTTCCGCGCCGGAAGCGGAGAGAGCGCGGCGGACGACAACAGACGCGCCGCGCGTGAGGAGAGCCTCTGCGAAATCGGAGACGTATTCTCGGCGGCGTCCCGGCTTTTGAGATGGGGCGGGAAATTCTGCCTCGTGTACAGGCCGGAGCGCCTGGCGGACGTCGTGTGCGCCGCCCGGGATAGAGCGCTTGAACCCAAGCGCCTTCGCTTCGTGTGTCTTCGCCCGGAAAGGGCCCCGTCGCTGCTGCTGCTCGAATGCGCGAAGGGCGGAGGAGCGGGGCTCAAAGTTGAGCCGCCTCTCATACTGCGCGATGAAAACGGGAGGGACACGCCCGAGGTGGAAAAAATATATTTCAGGAGGGCAGACGCATGAGCGGTACGCTTTATCTTGTGGCGACGCCGATAGGCAACCTTTCGGACCTGTCGCCGCGCGCGCTCAAAACGCTCGGGGAAGCCGATTTTATCGCGGCCGAGGACACGCGCGTGACGCTCAGGCTGCTCAATCATTTCGGTATAAAAAAGCAGCTTGTGAGCTATCACGAGCATAACGCCGCGTCGGCGGGGCCGCAGATACTCGGCCGGCTTCTCGCGGGCGAGAGCTGCGCGCTTGTGACGGACGCGGGGACCCCTGCCATAAGCGACCCTGGGGAAAGCATGGCGCGCCTTGCCGCCGAAAACGGCGTTGAGGTCCTGTCAATCCCCGGCTGCTGCGCGCTCATATCCGCGCTGGCCGTGTCAGGACTTCCGACCGGACGCTTCACCTTCGAGGGCTTTCTCCCCGTGGGCAGAGGGGAGCGCAAAGATAGGCTCGATTCGCTTTCGGGCGAGAGCCGGACTATGATATTCTACGAGGCTCCGCATAAACTACGCACTACTCTTTCAGACCTCGTTTCGGCCTTCGGAGCCGACAGGCGCGCCTCGCTGAGCCGTGAGATAACGAAATTGCACGAGCAGACCATGCGCCTGACGCTCGGCGAAGCCGACGCGTATTATGCGGAGGCGGAGCCGCGGGGAGAGTATGTCATAGTTGTCGCCGGAGCGCCGGAGCGCGAGGGCGCCGCCGTCGATATGGACGAGGGCGTCGCAATGGTCGGGCGTCTTCGCGGCGAGGGAGTGAAAATGAAGGACGCCGTGCGCCGCGTCAGCGACGATACGGGACTCAACAAAAACGCGCTTTACGCTGCGGTTCTCGGCAAATGAGAAAAAGGAGCAATGGTAAAAAATGGAAGAAAATTACAAAGACATCCCTCAGACCCCGCAGGAGGCCAATATGTCGGAGATACACCATCGCTATTTCATAGTGCTTGTGATAATAGTCATTTTTGCCGGGGTATTTTCGTACAGCACCCCCGCTTCAATGACGAAGATGCTCCACACTCATGAGGACGGTGTGACCCCGATGACGTACGCTGTCGTCAGCGAAAACGGCGAGGGCACAGTCGCGTCCGTGCCGGAGGACGTTGAGACGCTTATCGCTGGCGCGAAATGCAAGCACATGGTGCAGCAGGACGCGGATATAGCCGAGGGCTGCGTGGTATTTTTCCCCAGCGAGGACACGGATTACGGCGTGGTTTTCTTTCCGGACGGGAGCGGCTATACCTATTCACGGAGCGCGATGAAGCTTCGCGGCAAAGTGATTGACGACGACGGGACGATATATTACGCCGTGTCGGCTCTTAAGGGCGCTGACTGAATAAAATGAAATAAAATTGTAAGACCCGCGCTCAGCCGTACGGAGCGCGGGTCTTATAATAATGTAAATGTAATAATGCGGATTTTATGTGCGTTTGCTTTGAAGATAGCTGACGAACTGCAGCGCCGTGCGCGGGGTGCGGCTCGCGTGCTCGCGCTCCCATTGTATCGCTTCTTTCCAGAGCTGTTCTTTCGCCATTTTTACATCCGCCTGCGCCGCGAGATTTTCGACGAGCGCGAGGTAGTCGTCCTGATTCAGTCCGACGAACAGCACGCGTATGCCGAAACGCTCGGACAGAGCGGTGCGTTCCTGTATTGTCTCGTGGAGATTGACCTCGTCGTTTCCACGCTCGCTGAACGTTTCGCGCATAAGGTGACGGCGGTTCGACGTTGCGTAGATGGCGACGTTTCCGGGCCTCTTTTCAAGCCCGCCCTCGAGCACGGTCTTGAGTACGGAATAACCGCCCGTCGCGTTTTCAAAGCTCAGGTCGTCGATGAACAGTATAAATTTCTGTCGTCTTCCGCCGAGCATGCGTATAAGATCGGGGATGTCGGAAAGCTGCTCCTTGTCAATCTCTATTATGCGCAGGTTGCCAAAGCCCTCGATGTTTAGCAGATTCTTGACAGTAGCGGACTTGCCGGTTCCGGCCTCGCCGTAGAGGAGCATGTTGTTTACGCGCTTGCCGTCGAGCAAAGCCTGAGTATTGAGCCGCACTTCCTCGCGCTGTTCGGCGTAGCCGAAAAGCTCGGTGTCGCCGGTGTCAGGGTCGGATATGGGCTTGAGCTCGTGCCCGGACCAGACAAACGCTCGGTATTTTGCAAAGGTCCCTGCTCCGTTTTTCTCATACTCCCGCGTCAGCGATTCAAAGTCGAATCCCGCGCCCGAGACCCATTCCGGCAATTCTTCCGCTTCCTCGGCCCAGTCGGGGGCGGCATTTGCAGCGGCGGCCTTTAGCGTGCCGCACGGGATGGACGCAAGCTTTACCAGGACATCGACGTCGCGCTTTGCGGCGGCGGTCAGCGTCTCGCTTGCGCGATCGTCGGCGGCGGCGAGGCCGTAAGCCGTGTCGTCGCCGAGCAGATGCGAGAGGATATACGCCCCCGGGCCGTCGAAACCGGCGTCCTCGAGCGATGACAGGGTCTGCGCGTATGCCTCGACAAGCACCCCGCCGTCCTCTCCTCCGGCTATTCCCGCCAGCAGCCGACCGAGACTTTCGATCGGCGGCAGTTTAGCTATACCCCTATACGCGGAAAGAGAGCGCAGCTCCCTGTAAAGCTTTCCAATATTTTGCATTTTGGTTACCTCTTTTTATTGTCCGGTTCAGGCTGCACATTGCGCTGCGGCGGGCCGCAGCCATTTCCGCATTCAATTCATGCCGCGAAAGCCTTTGCCGATTATCTCACTGGTGTTTGTTATCATTGTGAAGGCGCCGGGATCGACGATCTTGACCCAGCGGCGCAGGCGCACGGCCTGAGAGCGCCGCACGACGGTTATCACTATCGTGCGCGCTTCGCCGCTGAAATGTCCGGTGGCGTCGGTTACTGTGGCGCTGCGTCCAAGTTCGCTTTCGATGAACTGACATATTTCGTTGGGCTTCGTCGTAATTATCGTAAAATACTTGCATAGGTTGAAGTTTTCGATAACTGTATCGACGACGACCGATTTCATCGCGAGCCCCATTATACAGAAAAGCCCGGTTCTTATGCCGAATATGAAGCACGCGATAGCGACTATTGCCGCGTCAGAAAGCATCAGGGCGCGGCCTATGTCGATGTTCGTGTATTTTTTCAGTATCATCGCCACAATGTCCGTTCCGCCGGTGGACGAGTTTTCGTTGAACAGAAAAGCGGAACCGATGGCGGGGAGCATGACCGCGTATACGAGTTCCATAAGGGGCTGATCTGTGAACGGGGCATTCATGGGATAAACAATCTCGAGCAGCTTGACGCCGAGCGACAGCAGCACGGAGCAGTATACGGTCTTTACTCCAAAGCCATTCCCGAGAAAAAAGAACGCGACGACGAGCAGAGCCATGTTTATGATGAGCACCATCGTGCCGGGGCTTAAGGTGGGAATGAGCTTTGCGATTATCATGGATATGCCGGTGACGCCGCCGGTGGAAAAATTATTTGGAAATTTGAAAAAATATACGCCGATGATCACGAGCACCGTACCGAACGTAAGGCGCAGAAACGAGCGAATGTTGGCGGCCACAAGTCGGCCTCCCTTCAGGAATTTGTACACCGCGCTTAACCGCAGCTTGCCGAATCATCATACTACAATGCTGCCGGTTTTGCAATATTTTGCCCGGCGTTTACAACTTTTTTGAAAAATATATATAAATCAGACAAAATCGGGACGCTATTTTTTGCTTTCAATCCGTCGCGTTTTTTGGTATCATAACTTGTTGTAGTATATCCGGTACACGGCGATTATGCCGGGCCGGTGCGAGAAAAGGGGAATATGCGCATGAGCCGAGCCGACGAAATCTTTATAAGCAACTGCCGCGACATACTTGAAAGCGGCGTATGGGACACGGAGCTCGACGTCCGCCCGAAGTGGGAGGACGGGACTCCGGCGCACACGATAAAAAAATTCGGTATCGTCAACAGATACGACCTTTCGTCCGAGTTTCCGATACTGACGCTGCGCCGTACATATTTCAAGACCTGTATCGACGAGCTGCTCTGGATATGGCAGAAGAAGTCGAACAACATCGCCGAGCTCCGAGGCCACATCTGGGATCAGTGGGCGGACGAGAACGGCTCCATCGGAAAGGCCTACGGCTATCAGCTCGGAGTGAAGCACAAATATCCCGAGGGGGAGTTCGACCAGGTAGACCGAGTTATATACGACCTCCGGCACAACCCCGCTTCGCGCAGGATACTGACCAATATCTATAATTTTGACGACCTTCACGAGATGGCGCTTTATCCCTGCGCATACTCGATGACATTCAACGTCAGCGGCGGCACGCTGAACGCCATACTGAACCAGCGCTCGCAGGATATGCTTGCCGCGAACAACTGGAACGTGGTGCAGTATTCCGTGCTTGTTCACATGATGGCGCAGGTCGCGGGACTTAAGGCGGGCGAGCTTGTTCACGTCATAGCCGACGCGCACATATACGACCGCCACGTTCCGATAATAGAGGAGATGCTCCGCCAGAGCCCGCGCAAGGCTCCGGAGTTCGTCATCGACAAAAGCATTTCCGATTTCTATTCGTTCACTCGGGACAGCTTCTCTCTCGCGGGATACGATCCCGCGCCGTTTGAGGCGAAGATCCCCGTTGCGGTATAAACAGAGGTGAAATAATGAACGCCATAGTATGCGTTTCAAGGAACTGGGGAATAGGGAAGGACAATTTGCTGCTTTTTCATATACCCAACGACATGAAGCGGTTCAAGACTCTGACGCAAGGAAAAATCGTCGTTATGGGGCACAACACGCTGCTCTCGCTCCCTGGGTCGAGGCCTCTTCCCGACAGGGTGAATATCGTTATGTCGCGCGACGAGAGGCTTTTTGTCGAGGGCGCGCGGGCGATACATTCCGTGCATGACCTTATGATAGAGGTCTCGCAGTACGACAGCGA
>JAYFRC010000092.1:0-2797 GCA_034926415.1 Oscillospiraceae bacterium | reverse complement strand
AGCATTCCTATCTGCTTTGAAAGCGCGTTGCGCTGCGCGCGAAGATCGCTTGCTGTGGTCGTCGCGGCGCGGCTCTGCGCATCGAGGGCTATAACTTCGTCGACAAGCGGGAGCTTGTCGTTCTGAAATTTCTTTTTTATGTTTTCCTTTACCGCGTCGGGATTCTCTCTTACAAATTTAATGTCCAGCATATCAAAACACCTCAAAAGTTTTTGTTTGGAAAATTATGGAAATGGAAAATTTTGTTATTTATTTGCGACCGTGTCGGCTATGCGCTTATAGGCCGCGAGCGGCGTCTCGTAGGTATGTTCGCCGGCCGTCGCGTCGACGTCGGTATCATCGTCGGGGAGAGCAATGTAGAGGTCGTCGGTCTGAAGCGCAGCTATCACGTTTTTGCACTCGTCATACTGCTTCGCGTCGTAAAGCTTTTCGAGCTTCCACAAAAGCGTGAGCGCGGAGCTCTCCTTATCCGCAGCATTGTACTGCTCCGTCAGGGAATCGACAGAGGTTTGGAGCTCTGTGCTCTGCTCTTTAAGCGTTTCGTAATCACCCTCGACCTTTTGCAGACGCTCGATGGTGTCGACCTGCGACTGAAGCTGGCTCATGACCTCGGCGTTGCTGCGCTGGTGCATTACGAATGAGAAGATGATAAGCACGAACGCCACTGCGAACAATATAACGAGGTATCTCATGACCGATGCGTTGGAATTTTTCTGCGGCGCAGGAGCGTTTCCGGCGTCTTTCGGCGTTTCCGCGCCGGTCGGCTCGTCGCCGCGTTTTGTAAGTCTCATTTGCGTGTTTTTCCTTTCACTGAAAGCGCGGCGAGGGCGTCCAGCAGATTATTGAGGTCGTCCATGTCGTAATATTCTATTTCAATGTGCCCCTTGCGCCTGCCGTTGACTATATGGCAGCCGCGCCCGAGACGTTCTGAAAGTTCCTTTTCAGCAACGGCTGAGTAATCAACAGCCGTTGTCGGTTTTACCTTTTTATGCTTTGGCACAGCCTGGAGCTTTTTCACGAGTGCCTCTGTCTGGCGCACGGACAACCCGCCGTCCGCGACGGCTTTCGCCGCCTTTTCCTGTTCTGCCCCGCGAAGCGCCAACAGCGCCCGCGCATGCCCCGCCGATATCGCGCCGGCTGACAGCATTTTACTCACCGGTTCCGTAAGGTTCAGCAGCCGCAGGGAATTGGCGACGGCGCTTCGGCTTTTGCTGACGCGCCCCGCGGCCTCCTCCTGAGTCATGCCGTAGTTTTCCATAAGGCTCCTGAAGCCCTCGGCCTCCTCGACGGGATTAAGGTCTTCGCGCTGGAGGTTTTCTATCAGCGCAAGCTCTGCGGCCTTGCGGTCGTCGGCCTCGATGACTATGACCGGCACCTCTGAAAGCCCCGCGAGACGCGCCGCACGCCAGCGGCGCTCGCCCGCGATTATCTGATAATATCCGTTCGCCAAAAGGCGGACGGTCAGCGGCTGGATTATGCCGTGCTGCTTTATAGACTCGGCCAGGTCGGCCAGCGACTCCTCGTCAAACCGCTTGCGCGGCTGGGCGCTGCTCGCTTCCACCTTCGCTATCGGCAGGGAAGTCACGCCGGCTGCCGGAGCTTCGAGAAATTCGTCCCCAAACAGCGCTCCAAGCCCTTTGCCAAGGCCTTTTGCGGAATTTTTTGCCATTTAAGTCCGCCCCCCTTCGTCTCTCTCCCCGTTTTTCGCAAGGAATTCGTCCCCGAGCTTCAGGTATGCCTCCGCGCCCCTTGAAGAGCGCTCGTAGGCGGTTATAGGCTGTCCGTGGCTCGGCGCTTCGGAAAGCCTTACGTTTCTCGGAATAACCGTCGAATAGACCTTGCCGGGGAAGTAGCGTTTGACCTCTTCGGCGACCTGAACGGCGAGGTTAGTCCGCCCGTCGAACATGGTCATGAGCACGCCCTCGAGCTCAAGTCTCGGGTTGAGCGAGCGTTTTACTATCCTGACCGTATTCATAAGGTCCGAAAGCCCCTCGAGAGCAAAATACTCGCCCTGGACGGGCACGAGTATCGAATCCGCGGCGCAGAGCGCGTTGAGCGTCAGCAGCTCGAGCGAGGGCGGGCAGTCTATAAAAATATAATCGTAGCCGTCCCGCAGCTTTTCAAGCATGTCCGAAAGCAAATGCTCGCGCCTTGCCATGCTTATCATCTCTATCCCGGCTCCGGCCAGGTCCTTGCCGGAGGACAGCACGTCCCCGTATTTTGTATGAATTATCGTCTTTTTTTCGTCCGCTCCGTTTATGAGCACGCCGTATACGCCCTCCGTCCGGCTTTTGTCAACGCCCATACCGGAGGTCGAATTGGCCTGCGGGTCAAAGTCGCAGAGCAGAACCTTTTTCCCGCGCTCAGAGAGCGCGGCCGTGAGGTTAACGCAGGTAGTCGTCTTTCCGACGCCGCCTTTCTGATTGACAACTGCAACGATTTTCCCCATCGGAGCCCCGCCTTCCGCCAAATTAATGTCTGTAAAAATATTCACCTGAGAGATTATACCATGAATTTTTCCAAATTCATGGTATAAATGTCAACGCCGCCGGTTGCCCCGCAAGGAGCGAGGCGGACGCGACAGTGATGGCGGCCGGACTCCCGCCTGCGGCGGAACCGTTCGACATGCCGTAATGGTATAACAGCCGCCTTGCGGCTATTATACCACATTATAGCTGATTTTCAACAAAAACACACAATTTGAGAGCCGGGATACCGAAATGTTTCACGTGAAACATTACTGGGGAGAAAAGTGAAGCCGAGGGAGGAATGTTTCACGTGAAACATTCCTCCCTCG